>CALCUU010000232.1 GCA_937906915.1 uncultured Phascolarctobacterium sp.
GACTACGCATATCCATTGCAGTGATACCGGGGGTATCGTCAATATAAATTTTAGCTTTGTACATATCCTCGCAGGCAGCCCAAAGCGCATTCCAATCTTTTTCTGCCATTTCACCGGTACGCAAACGTTGGGAATCAATATTTGCTTCTGCGCAAAGCATACGATTTACCAACTGCTCCTTGCTCATTTCCAAGCTAAAGAAGGCAACGGAAAGAGGCTCCTTCTTGCCAAGCTTTTTGTGAGCACGCAGGGCAACGTTTTGCACAACGTTCAAGGCAAAAGCAGTTTTACCCATGGAGGGACGTGCTGCCAAAATAATAAAGTCGGAGGGGTGCAAGCCGGAAGTAAGCTTGTCCAAATCGGTAAAGCCAGTGGGAATACCGGTCAAGCCACCTTTATTTTCTGCTAGAGCCTGAATCATCTCCACTGCATTTTCCAAAATGTTCCCAATGGCGGTGAACTCTGCGTTCTTGCCACGATTGGAAATTTCTAAAATGCGACGTTCTGCCTGGTCAAGCAAAATATTTACTTCGTCGTTAGCTTCGTAGCCCATGGCAGCAATTTCTGTAGAAACCTTTACCATTTGGCGCAAAACTGATTTTTCATAAACAATCTTAGCGTGATATTTTACGTTGGCAGCAGTGGGAACTGCGTTAGCAAGGGAAGTAATGTAAGCAATACCACCAACATCATCCATTTTATTTTCACGACGCAGTACATCGGTAATAGTAATCAAATCCACTGCTTCGTTTTTGCCGTAAAGCTCCATCATGGCATTAAAAATAACACGATGAGACTCGCGGTAAAAATCGCTGGCACCAATAATTTCGGTTACCTGAGCGATTGCTGTATTATCTATTAAAATTGCTCCAAGCACGGACTGCTCTGCATCTATACTTTGAGGGGGTACGCGTTCTTCTAACATATCAATCTTCCTCTACTAACTTCGTTGTACATTTTATTGTAGCATTAAAAAAGTAAAAGTCAATTTTAGACAGACAAAAACAGCTCCCCAAAATTGGAGAGCTGTTATTTATAAAACCTTAAAACGCGTCAGAAGTGCCAGATAACAAGGCGGAATAAAATTGTGACGCGATGGCGTACTGGCTGTACGTCGAGCAAGCAATTTTATGACAACACAGTTAGATGGTGCTTATCACGCGTTTTTAAGAAGTGCGTCACCAAATGCACATCCCTCGAAGGTCGCAAAATAATCCGCCGGAGTTTCTGCCCTTCTAATCATTTGAGTGCTGCCATCTTCTTTCAAGAGAATTTCTGCACTGCGCAGTTTGCCGTTGTAGTTGTAGCCCATTGCAAAACCATGCGCGCCAGCGTCGTGAATAAAGAGCAAATCGCCCATTTCAATTTCCGGAAGCATACGGTCAATAGCAAATTTATCGTTGTTTTCACACAAGCCACCGGTTACGTCATATTTGTGGTCGCAGGGAGCATCTTCTTTGCCCATAACGGTAATGTGATGATAGGAACCATAAATTGCCGGACGCATCAAGTTTGCTGCGCAAGCGTCAAGGCCAATGTATTCTTTGTGGGTGTGTTTTTCGTGAATAGCTTTTGCTACGAGAGCACCATAGGGAGCGAGCATAAAGCGACCCAGTTCTGCGAAGATTTTCACATCACCCATACCTGCGGGTACGAGAATTTCTTCATAGGCTTGGCGTACACCTTCGCCAATGGCAAGAATGTCGTTTTCCGGTTGGTCAGGTTTGTAAGCAATACCGATACCGCCGGAAAGATTGATGAACTCGATGTGAGCACCAGTTTCTTCCTTTAATTCTACTGCTACTTGGAAAAGGATACGTGCCAATTCCGGATAGTAATCGTTGGTAACAGTGTTGGACGCAAGGAATGCGTGCATACCGAAATGTTTTACCCCTTTAGCAAGAAGTTTTTTGTAAGCTTCGGTCATTTGGGGACGGGTCAAACCGTATTTAGCATCGCCGGGGTTATCCATGATGTTGTTGGCGATAGCAAATTGACCACCGGGATTATAACGGCAGCTAATGGTTTCAGGAATATCTGCCACTTCTTCCAAGAAGTCGATATGAGTAATGTCGTCCAAGTTAATGGTAACGTTTAATTTGCGAGCCAGTTGGAAATCTTCTGCAGGAGTTGCGTTGGAGGAGAACATAATCTCACTTTCTTTGAAGCCAACTGCGTCGGACATCAAAAGTTCGGTGTAGGAGGAGCAGTCTGCACCGCAACCTTCTTCGTGCAAAATTTTCAAGATGGACGGATTGGGAGTTGCTTTTACTGCAAAATATTCTTTAAAGCCTTTGTTCCAGCCAAAAGCTTGATTTACCAGACGCGCAGTTTTGCGGATGCCAGCTTCGTCATAAAGATAAAAAGGAGTTGCGTATTGAGACGCGATATTTTCAAGTTGTTCTTTTGTAACAAACGGAATTTTCTTAGCCACGATAATCACCCTTCTGCAATTTGATAAGTTTTTAATCAGTTTTGAGCATATTGTTGAATAAATATACCAATTTGGAAACACTATACTAAAATTATTTTTTCTTGTCAACGCTTTGTCCACAATTTTTGAAAATCAAAAGTTTCTTCCTAAAAACCACTACACTTTTTGTAAAATTGTTTACACCTACAAAAAGTAAAAACGCTACCTGAAAACAGATAGCGTCTAAACTACTTCTTAAATTTGGTAAAGCTCAGTTCTAAAGCAATGGTTTTATCTGGACGACGTTTATAGCCTGAACGCCACGCGAATTTTCTACTAAATCAAATTCAACTTCGCGCCCTGCTATCAAAGTCTTAAAGCCATACATGCGAATTCTAGAGAAATGTACGAATACATCGCTACACACAGCGCACTCAATAAATCCGTATCCCTTTTCCGCGTTAAACCATTTCACTTTGCCCGTCATTGCTTCACCCCCTCGAGTAATGATATGCAACGTTGTAAACTATCGTTACGCCTATTATACTCAAAGGAATTTTTGAAAGCAATTAACTTTCTGAACATTTACAATTTTCTTTAGTTATTAAAGTTTCTTTTATTAAATAAACTTTTTGAAGTCGCGTCAACTTTTTTATGGCACACTCTCGTTTTAAAGCAGTCTCTTTATCAGGGACTTCTTCAAAATAAACAAGCTCTACCGGCGTGCGACCACGAGTGTATTTTGCACCCTTACCCTGCTGATGCATGGCAAGCCTGCGCTCCAAATTATTTGTCCAACCGGTATATAAGCTTCCGTCCTTACAACGAAGCATATATACAAAGGCAGGCATCTTATTTTACAACCTCAACTTTTTCCATGATAACTGCTTCACGGGGACGATCACGGAAATCGGTAACAACTGCGCCAATCAGACGAACTACGTTCATACCTTCAACAATTTTGCCGAAGATTGCGTGATGGCCGTTGAGCCAGGGAGTGGGAGCCAAGGTGATGAAGAATTGGCTGCCACCGGTGTTGGGGCCAGCATTTGCCATGGAGAGGATGCCTTCGTCGTCATGTTTCAAGCCTTCGCCAAATTCGTCTTTAATGTGATAGCCAGGGCCACCGCAACCGGTACCGGTGGGGTCGCCGCCTTGAATCATGAAGTCTTCGATAACACGGTGGAAAATCAAACCGTCATAGAAGCCTTTTTCGGTAAGTTCAATAAAGTTGCCAGTGGTGATGGGAGCTTTGTCCTCAAACATTTCTGCAACGAAAACGCCTTTGTTGGTGGTAAATTTAATTTTTCTGTTTTCAGCCATTGTTGAATCCTCCAATGTATTTTATATTATTTTTTCTTTTGCATTAAAGCAGGAACTAAGTACAAACCGCAACCGATTGCTGCCATATACGCAGGAATCAAGGATTGAGCTTGGCTGTCACCGTGGAGGTAACCCAAAGCAATAACAATCATCAGGAATACACCTTGCGCAACTTGCAAACGTCTGGGGTTAATACGTTTATTATTTCTGTCGCCTTTAGCTTCAGTAAATGCTGCCGCACGAATTTCCGGCAAGAAGATAATGAAGGTTGCGCACATAATGTAAACGTAAACCATGGACAGGTTTTGTACCAAGAAGTTAAAGTCAGAGAAGAAGCAGGTTGCCAAGGTTAAGCCTGCCAAGTACCAGCTACGGAAGTAGCCACCGGGAATTTGAGTTTCGATTGCGTAAGCAGAAGCTGTAATCAGCGGATACAGCCAGTAGCCGTCGTGACCCAGCCAAGCAGAAATACCAATGATGATTACGTTATCACCAATTTTATGACGAGAACCGGAGGTTCTGTTGAGCATACGCAATACAAACATCAGCCACAGCACAACCATAATGTTGCCTTCGCCCAGATACGCAGTTGCCGCCATAGTAAGCACGCCACCGATAATACCGCCAAACTTGCGGTCAGGGTCAAGTTCTTGGGCAATCATATAGGAGAACAGGAAGCCAAGCGCCGCACCAACGCCGGTGAACGCAGCGTCCCAAACTTCAACATTCTTCATAATTTGCCAAGCAGTTACTGCTGCCATGGAAATAATGGAACCGACAATCGCCATACGGGTATTGTTGTCGTCTAAATCAATAGGTCTACCTAAACCAACGTAGGCACCAACGCCCATAACGTCTTCAACAGCTTGGTAGCCTGCATACTTATTTGTCTTTTTAGCCATTTCATCATCCCTCGTATAAATTTTATAATATATCATTATAACACAAAATAAGACGGCTGTAAGCCGTCTTATCTTTATTCTTACTATAAAAATTCAGGTTACGTCAAAATCGTTAGAAGTGCTGGAAGGCGCGAAGCAGTGAAGCTTATGAAGCGATGGCGTACTAAGCGTACGTCGAGCAAGTAAGCGAGCTGCGACAAAGCATAACAGTGCTTATAACGATTTTTTAGAAGATGTTGGTAAGCTCTGCAAGAGTAATAGCAAACGCCGCAGTCCTCGGAACGGCGGTC
>CALCUU010000233.1 GCA_937906915.1 uncultured Phascolarctobacterium sp.
GAAAGTACTTGGCTGGAAGCGGCCTGGGAGGATAGATAGCTGCCGGTTAGAAAAACAGCACTGCATACGCAGTGCTGTTTTTCTTTATACAATTATTGTTTTAGCGTACTTTTGTCTTTTATACTTAAATATGGTATAATTACAATGGTTTTTTATATTTATCCGTAAAGGAGAATTTACCATGCGTATTGTAGTGGCTGGTGCCGGTAAACTTGGATATAGTATTGCTGAACTTTTAGCTGATGATGAATTTGATGTAATTGTCGTTGAAAATGACCCTAAACGTAAGGACGTTGTGCAAAATTCTTTGGACGTACTTGTAATCGAAGGTAATGTTTGCAGTCCGTCTATGTTCAATGATCCGGACATTCGTAACGCTGATGTGCTTATAGCTTGTACTGACAGCGACGAAGTGAATATGATAACCTGTATGATGGCGAAGAACAATGGTATTAAGCATACTGTTGCTCGTATCCGTAATGTTGACTATGCAGTAAACTCTCCGGACTTGCTTAATAATGATATGAAAATTGACTTGATATTAAATCCGGAACGCATTACTGCTTCTGAAATTGACCATATCTTAATGACTCCTTCTGCTTTGAACGTAGATGACTTTGCTGACGGTAAGGTGCGTATGTTTGAAGCAAAGCTGAAGGAAAATTCTCCTTATGCCAATATTCAACTGAAGTATTTGAAGATTCCTAATGATATTTTGGTTGCAATGCTCTTTAGAAAGCATAAGATGATTATTCCTCGTGGTAATGATGTGCTCTTGCCCGGTGATAACGTTTACTTTGTTGGTAAGCAGGATGCCATCTTACAATTCGAGCAGAATTTTACTAATACCTATGAAAAATTAGAGAAGGCTTTAATCATCGGTGCTGGTCGTACCGGTCGCTTCCTTGCTCCTATGCTGGAAAAGCAAGGCTTGATGGTTAAGGTTATTGAAAAAAATAAAGAGCGTTGCCAAATGCTAGCAGCCAAACTTGAAAAAGGCTTAGTGCTGTGCGGTGATGGTACTGATATTGACCTCTTAACCGAAGAAGGCGTAGCAGAGGCTGACGTTGTAGTATGCATTACTGAAGATGACAAGCTGAACCTTTTGCTTGCGCTTTTGGCTAAGCACTTGGGTGCTAAGAAAACTATCGTGCGTGTTGCTCGTAACGAGTACATCGAGCTGATGGAAAAGGTTGGCGTAGACGTGGTACTTTCTTCCCGTCTTTTGAGTGCGGGCGAAGTGTTGCGCTTTATCCGCAAGGGTGGCATTGTATCTGTTTCCTTGCTGGAAGGTGCGCAGGCTGAAGCTTTGGAAATTATTGTTGGTGAAGGCAGTGAGGTAGAAGGTAGAGCATTACGTTTTATCAAGCTCCCTCAAGAATGTTTGATTTGTGCCATTGTACATAATGGTGAAGCTATTATTCCTAATGGTGATACGGTGCTCCACGCTAATGACCGCATCATTCTTTTCGCTAAGAGTGAACTTGTTAAGAGCACTGTACCTATGTTTGAAAGCAGAGGCTGAATTGCATGAATTTTAAGCTGGTGTTGCGTCTGCTAGGGCTGTTGAGCAAAGCGTTTTCCGCGATTACAATTATCCCTTTGCTCATTGCTATGGCAGTGGATCATGAGCAAATCATAGTATTTCTGGAAACACTAATGATTTCCGTGGGTGTTTCCAGATTATTCCTTTACTATGGAACTAAAAAAACTACACAAAGATTGCGTATACGTGAGGCTATGGCTATAGTTGGTTGTGGCTGGATGTTGGTCTGCCTTTTAGGTGCTGTACCTTATCTACTGTATGGTATGGGTATGGTTGACTCATTGTTTGAAAGTGTTTCAGGATTTACGACAACGGGCGTTACTACCGTCCGTACATTTGACGAGTTTTCTAAAAGTCTTTTGGCATGGCGCTGTTTAACTCACTGGTTTGGTGGTATAGGGGTAATTATGCTCTTTATCGTAATTATGCCCCAGATGAATAATGGTGCCAGCTATCTATTCAACGCAGAGCTTCCCGGTGCCGTGGCAGAACGTACCCTGCCGAGAATTAAAGAATCTGCTGCTTTAATCGTGGGAATCTATGCAGGACTCACTATTATAGAAATAGTCTTGCTGATGTTGGGTGGAGTGCATTTTTATCAAGCAATTAACCTGGCTTTGGCAACCATGGCTACAGGTGGCTTCTCTTTTTATCACGACAGCTTGATTAAGTTTGACTCCGTTTATATTGAGGTTGTTTGTATCGCTTTTATGTTAATCTCCAGTATGAACTTTTCTTTGTACTACAAGATTTGGCGTGGGGATTGGCAAGCATTTAAAGATGACAGTGAACATCGCTATTATTTGGGATTGCTAGCTGTAGCTGCTGTGGCTATTACCTTGAACTTGTATCACACAGGCTATATGGATTGGGAAAACAGCTTGCGTCACGGTTTGTTCCAAGCAATTTCCATTGGCAGTACAACGGGTTTTGCTTCCGATGACTTCAATAACTGGCCCTCATTTAGCCGTTATGTATTACTTATTTTAATGTTCGTCGGTGGCTGTAGTGGTTCTACCGCAGGTGGTATGAAGATTTCCCGCGTGGTTATCCTTTTGAAAGCCAGCTGGGCAGAGCTTTTGCGCACCCTGCATCCTCGTATCGTCTATTCCATTAAAATGGGTGGTTCCGTTATCGAGCCTGCGATTATTGGTAACATTACCCGTTTCTTCTTCTTATATATGATAGTTTTTATGGTGCTGACCATTGCTATCTCTTTGACAGGCATTTCCATTATGGAATCCATTGGTATCATTGCTGCGTGTCTTAGTAGTGTAGGTCCTGCCTTCGGTGTTGTTGGTCCTACTTCTACCTACAGCGATATTTCTACCTTTGGTCGTATCGTTACTATTTGCGCAATGCTTTTAGGTCGTTTAGAAATCTTTACCCTGCTTGTTATTTTGCGTCCTGATTTTTGGCGTAATAAACAAAACTGGTAAGTGCTTGGAGGATAACTATGTACACAAAAATTATTGCTTATCTTCTGGGCAGATTAAGCTTTGGTATGGGTATGGCAATGGTAATTCCTTTTACTGTTGCAGTTTTTAATGATGAACCTTGCTTTTTAGACTTTTTCTTTTCCATAATGACAGCAGGTGTTTTATATTTGCTGCTTACTGAATACGGGAAAGACGCAAATCGTAAGGATATTTCTGTGCGTGAGGGTATAGGTACTGTATTTTTCGCATGGATATTGGCTGCAGTACTTGCTGCTTTGCCATTTATTTACAGCGGGATCTTAGATCCAATTAGTGCTTTCTTTGAAAGTATGTCCGGCTTGACAACAACAGGTGCAACATCCATTGCAGATTTGGACATTGTTCCCAGCTCTATTTTGCTGTGGCGCAGTTTGACTCACTGGATTGGTGGTATCGGTATCATCGTACTCTTCGTTGCCTTGCTCCCGCAAATCGCAGGTAGCGCTGTGTACCTTTTCAACGCAGAGGTTTCCGGCTTTTCCAACAGTCGTATTCTGCCTCGTATTCACACGACGGCGGTAGCGCTCTTCATAATTTATTTCTTAATGACATTGGGGTTAACAATTGCCTTGATGTTTTTAGGTATGTCTCTTTTTGATGCAGTGAACCATGCATGCTCAGCTATTGCTACT
>CALCUU010000234.1 GCA_937906915.1 uncultured Phascolarctobacterium sp.
GCTGCTACCTTGTTAGCAGGTGCCGCAGGGAAGCTTGATTTAGATGATGCTGTGTTTATGGCAAATCGTGCTGCTGGTATTGTAGTTGCGAAGGCAGGCACTTATCCTGTTCATCGCGACGAGCTGCTGAAAGATTTGCTTACTGAAGAACGCAAGCAGGGCAAAAGCTACCGCACTTTAAGCTGGGAAGAAATTGCTTCTTTAGCAAATACTTGGAAGGCTTGCGGTGAAAAGGTTGTTTTTACCAATGGCTGCTTTGATATTCTTCATGTAGGACACGTAACTTACTTGGAAAAAGCGAAGAACTTGGGCAAGCACTTAATCGTAGGTTTGAACACAGATGCTTCCGTGCGTAGGTTAAAGGGTGAAACCCGTCCCTTGGTTCACGAGTTGGACAGGGCTCGCGTTCTCGCAGCACTTAACTGCGTTGACGCAGTAGTGCTCTTTGACCAAGATACACCTACCGAATTGATTGAAAAAATTCGTCCTGACATTCTTGTAAAAGGTGGCGACTACAAGCCTGAAGAGGTTGCTGGTCGTGAATACGCAGGTGAAGTGCAAATTATAGATTTTGAAGATGGGTATTCCACAACTGGCGTAGTCGAAAAGATTGCGCAAATGGTTAAGGAGGGCAAGATATGATTATTGTTACCGGTGGCGCTGGCTTTATTGGCAGTAACATTGTTAAAGGTTTAAATGAACGTGGTCACGATGATATTTTGGTAGTAGATAATTTAACCAATATGGTTAAGTTCAAAAATATCCAAGGTTTGAAAGTTAAAGATTATATGGATAAGTATGCTTTCAGCGAAGCTTTGGCTGCAGGCAAATTTAACCACGAAAAAATTGACGTTATTTTCCACGAGGGTGCATGCTCTGACACTATGGAATATAACGGCAAATATATGATGGAAAACAACTTCGAGTACACTAAAAACGTACTTCACTTCTGTTTGGACAGAAAGATTCAAATGCTCTACGCATCCTCTGCTTCCACCTATGGCAGTGGCTTACATGGCTTCCGTGAAGAGCCTGCTTGTGAAGAAGCACTGAACGTGTACGCATTCTCTAAATTGTTCTTTGATAACTATCTGCGTCGCTTGCTTCCCCAAGCACAAAGCCAAGTAGTAGGCTTGCGTTATTTCAACGTATATGGTCCTCAAGAAAATCACAAAGGCAAAATGGCTTCCATGATTTATCAAATGTATAACCAATGGAAAGCAGAACATAAAGTAAGACTTTTTGGCGAGTACGATGGCTATGGTCCTGGTGAACACACTCGTGACTTTATCTACGTTAAAGACGTTGTAAAAGTTAATTTCTATTTCTGGGAACATCCGGAAATTAGCGGTATCTACAACTGCGGTACTGGTCACGCTCATCAATTCAATACTCTGGCTAAAGGCGTACTGAAGCATTTTGGTAGTGGCGAACTGGAATACGTTCCTTTCCCGGATGTGCTGAAAGGCAAATATCAAA
>CALCUU010000235.1 GCA_937906915.1 uncultured Phascolarctobacterium sp.
TAGTGATTACGCCTTTGTGGGCGATAAGAGCAGCAGTGTGACCATCTCCTACGAGGCTAAGTCGCCCAATGGCAACCTCCAGAGTATCACCATCAGGGAGAATGGCATCCTGCTGAAGGTGGACCTGGAGCAGGGGCAGAAGACGGGATATTTCCTTGATCAGAAGGAAAACCGCCGGGTGGTTGCCAGTCTTTCCCAGGGGCGGCGGGTGCTGGATACCTTTACCCACACGGGGGCCTTTGGTCTGAATGCCCTCTCTGGCGGGGCCAAGTCGGTGGTTTCTGCGGACATATCCCCGGAGGCGGTGGCCACGGTGGAGGAAAACATCGCCCTCAACAAGTCCTTGTGCAAGGAGGGGCGAACGATGGAGGCGGTCTGCTGCGATGTCTTTGACCTGCTGCGCCGCTATCAGGAGGAGGGCCGCCAGTTCGACCTGATTGTGCTGGACCCGCCCGCCTTTGCCAAGAGTGCTGGCAAGGTGGACAAGGCATATGGCGGCTACAAGGAGATTAACCTGCGGGCCATGAAGCTGCTGGTGAAGGGCGGCCTTCTGGTGACCTGCTCCTGCTCCCACTTTATGAAGGAAGAGTTCTTCGTGCAAATGCTTCACGATGCGGCGAAGGATGCTAATGTTAGCCTGCGCCAAATCGAAGCACGCCAACAATCTCCTGACCATCCCATCTTGTGGAACGTACCTGAAACCTACTATTTAAAATTTTATATTTTCCAAGTTGTATAATGAAAATAAAAAGGATGCACGCAATTTGCGTACATCCTTTTTTCTTTGAAGTTAAGCTACTTCTTTTTTTCCTTTGGGTACGGTTGCAATGATGGAGGCTATTGCAACTAAGGTCATGAATACGTTAAAGAGCAGTGCAACGGCTGCTGCGTAACGGATGTCAATGTTATCTGTGCGTCCTAAGAAAAGATGTGCGAACATAACAGTATCGCTATTGCTAAGGGCAGTAAAGATTGCCGCGGAGATTGCTACACCAAAGGCAGCTCCGAGAGAGGACGCCATTTTGTAAATGCCTGCTGCTGCACCGGCTTGTTCTTGGGGAACGTTGGACAGCGCCGCATCTGTAGAAGGAGTTGCGTAGCAGCCCAAGCCAATACCAAAGAGGGTAAAGCCGATGAGGGAAGCGATTACATATTGCCAAGTGTACAGGAAGCTTAAAGAGTTAAGCAAAATACCCAAGGCGGTAATGGAACAACCTAAAATCATCGGTTTGCGAGGACCCCATTTTTGCAGGAGCTTTTCGCCTACGCGAATGGTTGCCAAGATTGCGATAAGGTAACCCAAGGTAAGCATGCCAGCTTGTAGAGAGGTCATACCGGCAGCTTGTTGTACGAGGGCAAGGGTAACCATAATGGTACCGGCAGCACCGTTCAGCAAAAAGTTGGACAGGGTTGCACCTGTATAGGTTTTGTTGCGGAACAGTTTGAAATCAACGAAAGCATTTGCCTTGGTATCTTCAATTTTGAAGAAGATGGCAAAGGAAACGATGAAGAGTGCTGCCAAGGACAGAATGATGGTGCTTGTCCAGCCAAGCTTGGAGCCTTGACCGATTACCAGGTTAATGGAAACCATTGCTACCATGAAGGCAACAAGACCGCTCCAGTCAAAGTCTTCTTTTTCGTTAGTTACGATTTTGCTTTCGGGGGTTCCACGAATGAGGAAGTAGCTGATGATGGATACGATAATGGAGAACCAAAAAATCCAGCGCCAGCCAATAGTAGAAGCTACGAAGCCACCAAAGAGGGAGCAAAGACCGCTACCACCCCAAGAACCGATGGACCAAAAGCTAACTGCACGTTGACGGGCAGGACCATCGTAGTAGGCTTTGATGAGCGCCAAGGTACAGGGCATGATGCAGGCTGCGGAAAGACCTTGAATAATTCTGCCGGCGAGCAGGTAATTTACAGTGCCCGCAGGAGTCATGGCAATCAAGAGAGAGCCGATGATGCTGAGGAATGTACCTAAGATTGTAATTTTAACGCGACCAATTCTGTCGCCCAAGCCACCCATAACTACAATGAAGATACCGGAAAACAGAGCAGTGATGCTAACTGCGATGTTGCTCCAGTTTTCTGTAATGCCAAGCTCTGCTTGCATGGTGGGTGCGATGTTTAAAGTAGTTTGGGCGAATAACCAGAAGGTGATTACGCCCAAAACGATACCTAAAAGTAATTTATCGTTGCCTTGGTAGGGAACGACTTGAGTATTTTTCTTCATATAATACTCATCTACCTTTCTAAATTATTTTGCCAGCCAAGCGCCTGCTGCTACAAGCATTGTTTCAATGCCAGTGCGCAAAGTGGGGTGCAGTGCGGGAGCCCAGAAGGGAGAGTGGGGACCGGGCAGGGCTGCCACAGTATTGTTCTTAACTGCTTCGTCGTATTTTGCTTGGTCAGTGCCACCTACGAACCAATAAACGTAGGGACTTTCAAAGGCAATACCAAAGCGGCCAAAGTCTTCGCTGGCGCCAACGGGCGGACATTCAAATGCGTCATCACCAAAGTGTTCTTTAAAGGCTTTGGCGATTGTAGCAGTGGCAGTCGGGTCGTTGACAGTAAGGGGGTAATTGTTGATGGGTTCAAAGTCAGGATCTTTGGGTGCGTTGGAAGCGTGGGCTTCAGCAATGCAGATGCGTTTGATGGCATCGAGAACGTGGTCGCGAACCTTGGCATCGGTGTTGCGTACAT
>CALCUU010000236.1 GCA_937906915.1 uncultured Phascolarctobacterium sp.
CTGGCGTTCACAGCTTCTACGTGGCCATCGGCCAGAAGAAGTCCACTGTGGCCCTCGTGGCGGAAACCCTGCGTCAGCACGGCGCTATGGAATACACCATCATCGTAGCTGCAACTGCTGCTGACTCTGCTCCGCTGCAATTCTTGGCTCCGTACTCCGGCGTAACCATGGCTGAATACTTCATGGACCAAGGTAAAGACGTTCTGTGCGTATACGACGACTTGTCCAAACACGCTGTTGCATACCGCGCAATGTCCCTGTTGCTCCGCCGTCCTCCCGGACGTGAAGCTTACCCTGGCGACGTATTCTATTTGCACTCCCGTCTGTTGGAACGCGCTGCTAAATTGAACAGCATCGCTCCGCTCAAAGGCGGCTCTGTAACCGCACTGCCGATTATCGAAACTCTGGCAGGCGACGTTGGCGGCTTTATTCCGACTAACGTAATTTCCATTACTGACGGCCAAATCTTCCTCGAATCCGAATTGTTCTATTCCGGTATTCGTCCGGCTATCAACTCTGGTTTGTCCGTATCCCGCGTAGGCGGTTCCGCACAAATCAAAGCTATGAAATCCGTAGCAGGTACTCTGCGTCTGGACTTGGCTCAATATCGTGAATTGGCAGCATTTGCTCAATTCGCTTCCGACCTTGATAAAGCTACCAAAGCTCAATTGGATCGCGGCCAACGCTTGACCGAGCTCCTGAAACAAGGTCAATATTGCCCGTTGCCTGTTGAAAAACAAGTTATGGCAATTTACCTCGGTACCAAAGGATATCTTGATGACGTAGCTGTTAAAGATGTTACCCGTTGCGAAAAAGAATTCTTGGAATTCATGGAAGCAAACCATCCTGAAGTTGGCGCTGACATCAAAGCTACCAAAAAAATCAGTGACGAAAATGAAGAAGCATTGAAAAATGCTATCGCCGAGTTCAAGGAAACTTTTGTTGCCAGTGAAGCGAGGTGATAACTGATGGCTACTCCGCGCGAGATTAATCGCCACATGAAAAGTGTAGGTAACATCGGTAAGATCACTAAAGCTATGAAAATGGTTGCTGCTGCTCGCTTGAGAAGAGCTCAAGAAAAAGCTGCTGCTAGCCGTCCGTACGCTATTAAGATCAAAGAAGTGTTGTCTAACGTTGTGAGCGATCCAAGCGTTTTAGCTGGCTTAGATGCCAAAAAACATCCGTTACTTCAAAAACGCGAGGTACAAAAAGTTGGCTACTTAGTACTCTGCTCCGATAAAGGCTTGGCAGGTGCTTATAGCTCCAACGCCCTCAAAATGGCTGTTGCTGAAATTTCCGAATGTGAAGACGAAGTAGTCGTAATCACCTGCGGACGTAAAGCAAGAGACTTCTTCACCCGTCGTGGTTTCAACGTAATCCAAAGTCATATCGGTTTCTCCGATAGACCGACTTATGAAAACGCTGTAGACATTGCTCAAGATGCTATCAAAACCTTTGCTAACGAAGGCTTTGACAAGCTGAACATCATCTACACCGTATTCAAAACTGCTCTGTCCCAAGTTCCTACCAGCGAAGTAATCCTTCCGGTTGAACCGCCTGTTAAGGAAGAAGGCAAAGCACAAGCAAGCTTTATGTTTGAACCCGGTGAAGACGATACTCTGACAGTCCTTGCTCCGAAATACTTAGAAACTGTTGTATATGCTGCACTGGTACAATCTGCTGCCAGTGAATTGGGCTCTCGTATGACTGCAATGTCCTCTGCAACCGACAACGCAGCTAAGCTGGTATCCAGCCTGCAACTGTCTTACAATAAGGCACGTCAAGCTGGTATTACTCGCGAGCTGAACGAAATCGTTGGCGGCGTAGAAGCATTGAAGCAAGCTCAAAACTAATTTGAATATATCCGAATAGGGAGGCTAAAACCTTGAATACAGGTAGAATCGTACAAGTTGTTGGCCCTGTTGTCGACATCGAGTTTCCTCCTAAAAGCATGCCCGCTATCCTGAACGCAATCAAAATCGACGGTAAAACTGATGACGGCAAAACCGAAATTCATCTGACTGCTGAAGTTATGCAACACATCGGCTACAATGTAGTTCGTGCCGTTGCAATGAGCTCCACCGACGGTTTGGTTCGTGGCATGGAAGCTGTAGATACCGGCGCTCCGATCAGTGTACCCGTAGGTCCTGGCGTACTGGGTCGTATCTTCAACGTGCTTGGCGAAACTGTAGACCATGACGATACTAAAGTTGAAGCATCCGAATACTGGCCTATCCACAGACCGGCTCCGAGCTTCGACCAACAGGCAACTTCTACTAAAATTTTAGAAACCGGCATCAAAGTAGTAGACCTTATCGCTCCGTATGCACTGGGCGGTAAAATCGGTCTGTTCGGCGGTGCAGGCGTAGGCAAAACCGTTATTATTATGGAACTTATCCATAATATCGCAACCGCTCACGGTGGTTATTCCGTATTTGCAGGCGTAGGCGAACGTACTCGTGAAGGCAACGACTTGTGGTGCGAAATGAAAGAATCTGGCGTTATCGACAAAACCGCGTTGGTATACGGCCAAATGAACGAACCCCCCGGAGCTCGTATGCGCGTAGGCTTGACCGGCTTGACCATGGCAGAATACTTCCGTGACGTTGGCGGCCAAGACGTATTGCTCTTCGTAGATAACATTTTCCGTTTCATCCAAGCAGGTTCCGAAGTATCTGCATTGCTCGGCCGTATGCCCTCCGCAGTAGGTTACCAACCCACTCTGGCAAACGACATCGGTGCATTGCAAGAACGTATTACCTCCACCAAAACCGGTTCCATCACTTCCGTACAAGCAGTATATGTACCTGCGGACGACTTGACTGACCCGGCTCCGGCAGGCACCTTCGCTCACTTGGATGCTACCACCGTACTTTCCCGTCAAATTGCAGAGCTTGGTATTTATCCGGCAGTTGACCCGCTCGACTCCACCAGCCGTATTCTCGACCCGCTGGTAATCGGTGAAGAACACTATAACGTTGCTCGCGGCGTACAAGCTATTCTGCAACGTTATAAAGAATTGCAAGACATTATCGCAATTCTTGGTATGGAAGAATTGAGCGAAGACGACAAAATGACCGTTGCTCGTGCTCGTAAAATTCAAAAATTCCTCAGCCAAGCATTCTTTGTTGCTGAACAATTTACCGGTACCCCCGGCCAATATGTTCCGCTGAAAGAAACCATCCGCGGCTTTAAAGAAATCCTCGAAGGCAAACATGACGATTTGCCGGAAGGTGCTTTCTACATGGTAGGTACCATTGAAGACGCGATTGCTAAAGCTGAAACCATGAAGGCTTAATAATGGCTACTCCGTTTACTTTTGAAATTGTAACGCCGGATAAGATGCTTTTTGTTTCTGACGAAGTAACTTATGTAGGTTTCCGTACCCTCGTTGGCGGTATGGGCGTTAAAGCTAACCACTTGCCCGTAATCGCAACCTTGGACGTAGCTCCGCTTAAAATTCAGCTTGCTGATGGCAGCGAAGAAGTTTTCGCTGTATGCGGTGGCTTCTTAGAAATGCAAAACAACAAATGCACCGTTTTGGCAACCATTGCAGAACCTGGCGAAGATATCGACGCTGCTCGTGCTACTGCTGCTAAAGAACGTGCAACTGCTCGTCTTGCTGCTCGTACCGAAGACCTCGACGTAGAACGCGCTAAAATTGCTCTTAAAAAAGCAAGCATGCGTCTGCGTGTTAGTGAAGCTCTCGGCAAAAAGTAATTCATTACAATGCCAAACCAGACCCCGTCTCGAAAGAGGCGGGGTTTATTTTTTTCCTGCAATTTGCTATAATCTAAAGAGATAGTTTTTAAAACAAGGAGGGCATCATATGTCCGATATTATTGATAGCTTGACAGGCAATTCCATGCTGCATTTGAAGCAAGATATTGCTTACCTGCGCCAATGTTTGGCAGAATGTACTGATGAAGATAAAAAGAAACTGATTCGCCGCGAACTGATGGAGAAAGAAACCTACTATAACATTCTTGCAGACCGTCAAAGATTAGGCAGATAATTAAGAGGCAGGGGGATTACTTTGGAAAAGTTAATTGTTAAAGGTGGAAACCGCCTCGTAGGTACAGTAAAGACCAGTGGCGCCAAGAACGCCGTACTGCCGATTATTGCTGCATCTATCATGGGTGTAACTCCTAGCCATTTCGATGAAGTGCCTATGCTAGAGGATGTTCGCACTATTAGCGAAGTTTTAAAATCCTTGGGTATTAAGGTTGAAAGCAAAGAAAAGAATGTTTTAGATATAGATAGTACTACCATTAATTCCTATGAGCCTCCTTGTGAGTTGATGCGCAATATGCGTGCGTCCTTCTTTATTATGGGCCCTCTCTTGGCACGTATGGG
>CALCUU010000237.1 GCA_937906915.1 uncultured Phascolarctobacterium sp.
GGTTGGATAAAATTAGATAATATGGATGGTTATATTATTGGATTATATATCGCTTATATCATTTTCTTTATCGGATTTTTTATCGCTTCAAAAATCTTCTGCATACTATTGCTCCATATAATGACGGCACACCAATTCTAAAACGCTTCCTGCAATACAGCGAGCCTTGTCAGAAATGGTGAAGCAATTTGCCAATTCTTCCTTGCGTGGGTCAATATCTGCAATCTTAAAGCCTCGGGGAACTACATATCCTTCACGAATCATTCCTCTGATAATGCCTGTAATTGTTGCTTTTACAGGCACTTTTTCATTTTCAGAAACGATTTCTGCAATTACGTCACCTTGCTCTACAATCTCGCCAATGCCGTGAATAATGTGCATTGTTCCTGCTGCTTCGGAGTGCAGTACACGCTCGGAGGTGTAACCGCCAATATTTCCCGGCACACCGCTATTAGGCGCTGCCTTTCCTGCAAGAATGATGCGTCCCAAATTATGACCACGCTTAGTTTCTACAACTGCGTCCACGTCAACGCCAGCCTCAAAGCCGGGGCCCAAGGCTACGGTCAAAGGCGCCATATCCTTACTGGTACCCAAATTCTTTTTGGCAATGATGGCGTCAATTACCACGTCAGGCTTCAAGGCTTGAATGGATTCGCCTGCTTCATCTACCAAAACAGGTACATTGCCTGCTTGCCAAACTGCCTCTGCTTCCGCAATGTCTTGAATTAAAATGGCAGTCATGCCTTCAAAAACATTGCTACCCTCATAAACAGCCTCGCATACTGCAACCTGCCTACGAATGGCAGCAGGGCAAGCACATTCCAGCACCAGCACTTTAAAGCCTGCGCTCCATAAACGATGAATGCACCCGGTAGCCAAGTCACCGCCACCACGCACAACTACTAAAAAATCCTTCTTCATATATCTATCCTCACATAGTTATGTCTACGATGTTTTCTACTATTATATTACTATCCTGCATACTGCTTTCCAGCTTGGGAAAATCCTCCGCCAAAATGCGCCAAGCAACTCCACAGCCGGAAGAAATTTCCTGGGGCACAGGTATCAACCTGCCCGGCAAACCCTTTGCCTCGCAGTAGGCTTCCATTGCCATGGCAGCAGTTGTAGTTGCAAAGGTAATAATTTTATAATCTTTCTTAACTCTTGCCATTTACTTTAGCTCCTGCCCGGCAATCTCCTTAATTGCCTTAATCGCCACGTCCACTTCTGCCAGAGAATTAAAGGACCCAAAGCTAAAACGGACCATACCTTGCCCTTCAGTACCAAAATGTTTATGAACTAGGGGAGCGCAGTGAGCACCTGCACGCACGCAAATTCCGTACTCATCCCACAGGATATCGCTTACTACCCCTGCGTCCAGCTCGCCAATATTTAAGGAAACAATTCCTGCACGTTCTTTGGCAAAAACATCTCCGTATAATTTTATGTGGGGTACATCTTTAATACCCTCCACGAAATAACGGCAAAGCTCCATTTCGTGAGCGTGAATATTTCCCACGCCAACCTTTTCTATAAAGTTAAGAGCAGCCTTCAAGCCGGCAATGCCGTGACCGTTAAGAGTACCTGCTTCTAAAAGTGTAGGCATCATTTGAGGGTGCAATTTATCAAAGCTGTGAACGCCACTGCCACCTACTTTAAAGGAAGGCAGTTCTACCTTTTCATTAACGTAAATGCCACCAGTACCTTGCGGTCCCAGCAAGCCTTTGTGTCCTGTAAAGCACAGAACGTCAATGCCCATGGTCTCAACGTCAATGGGAACTGCGCCCGCAGTTTGGGAAGCATCCACCACTAAAAGTACGCCCTTGCTTTTTGCCCAAGCGCCAATCTTTACCAAGTCATTTACATTGCCCGTAACATTGGAGGCGTGGTTAATTACTATGGCCTTTGTGTTGGACTGCAAATTATTTCCCAGCTCAGAAAAATCAATATTTCCCAAAGTATCTAATTTTAAAAGGCTTACCTCTACGCCCAAACTTTCCTGCAAATACACAGGGCGCAGTACGGAATTATGCTCTGCTTCCGTAGTAATAAGGTGGTCTCCCTTTTTAAACAGACCTTGGATTGCCGTATTCAAGGCTTCCGTAGCATTACAGGTAAAGGCAATTTGAGCAGGGTTAGCAATATTAAAAAGCTTCGCCAGCTTCACGCGAGTATCATAAATAACT
>CALCUU010000238.1 GCA_937906915.1 uncultured Phascolarctobacterium sp.
GTTAGCACCAATGCCAAGCAAAGAAAAACCGATTGCGGCAACAACTGTCGCTGCAACAATGGGCGGAATAAAACGACGCCAATACTTAGCGCACAAGCCCAACACGCCTTCCAAGATACCGCCTACGAGAGCAGCACCAATGGCAGTACCATAACCAAATTTGCTACCAATAACGCAGAAAATAGAAACAAAGGTAAAGCTAATACCCATTACGATGGGCAAACCACTACCCACTCTCCACACAGGATATAACTGAATGAGAGTACCTACACCTGCAATAATCATCGCAGTTTGAATAAGGGCAGCACTAGCCTCCAAGGGCATCTTCACTACGCCCGCCACAATGAGAATAGGCGCAATATTGGCAACGAACATAGCCAGAACGTGTTGCAAGCCAAAAGGAATTGCCTTACCTATGGGAACCTTACCATCAAGCTGATAAATATTATCTACGCTTTCTTTACTCATACTGCCTCCTTATCTGAACTCAATAGTTTTGCTTTGAGAATCCATTTTTTCGATGATTGCCAAAGATTCTACACGGATACCGCTAGCACGAAGCTTGTCCCCGCCACCTTGGAAACCTTTTTCAATGGCAATGCCAACACCTTCAACAGTAGCACCGGCTTGACGAACGATGTCAATCAAACCTTCAAGAGCACAACCATTTGCCAGGAAGTCATCAATAATCAAAACGTGGTCGTCAGTATTAAGGAAGTGTTTAGAAACAATAACCTCATTAACTTTGTTATGAGTGTAAGAATAAATCTTGGTAAAATAAACGTCTTTGTCCATATTAGAACCGCTAGATTTTTTAGCGAATACTACGGGCACATTAAAATACATTGCCGCAACGCTGGCAATACCAATGCCGGAAGCTTCAATGGTCAAAATTTTATTGATGGGAGCATCAGCAAAAAGTCTTTTGAACTCTTCGCCCAGCTTAGCAACAAAAGGGACATCTATTTGATGATTTAAAAAGCTATCTACTTTTAACACGTTACCGCTTTTGATAACGCCGTCTTTTAAAATTTTTTCCTCTAATAATTTCATAAACAACCCTCCGAAACCATTTATACACTTGAAAATATTATAACACTTTGTTAAAAAAGGGTAAACAAAAAAACACCTGTAATTTTTTCACAGGTGTTTCTGCATTTTATTTCTGTTCTAATAAATAGATGTCTGCAATTTCTGCAACTTGATGTAAATTATCAGGCTTAGGTTGCACTTTTAACAAGCGACGATATTCCAAGCCACGCACCAAGAAATATTTGGGTTCATCTTTACGCAAGGCTTCTGCAAAAGCACCGGTCTTAGGCAGCATTTCAATACCGGGCTTACCAGCGTAGTACATAAAACCGGGACGCAGGAACTTATCAACGTAAATCTTAGTATCTGCGTCACATTCCTCTGTGTAAACCTGACTAATTGTTTTTACGCTGAATCTATCTGCAACGACGGGCAGCAGGAAAGCAAAGGCAACAACCATAATAGTAGCACCCATCAGAACGTGAAGCCAGCTTGCCATTTGAATGTCCCTGTAATACCAAAGGGTAAAGAGAGCCGCAAAGCCCAGTACAAAAGTTAAACCACCAAGTACCAGTCCACCAAACTCCAGCTCGGGAAGCTGTTGTCCGCCAATAATCCAGCCCGCTCCCAACAAAGCAAACATCAAACCGCTACCAACAATCCAGCTGTAGAAGGTAGTATTGTAGCGCATCTTAGTCATCATACGGGAAATGTTCCAGCCGATGATGATAGCAAGCGCCGGGAACATAGGCAGAATGTAAGACACAAGCTTGGTTTTGCAAATGGTGAAGAACAGCAGCACGAAGATCCACCATACGTGCATGAACACCAAGTTACGCATATCGTCAATACGGCTGTCGCTAACGGAAGCCTTAATGGATTGGAGCAAGATGCCAGTCCACGGGAACATACCGATAATAATAACAGGGAAATAATACCAGAAGGTTACACGGCTAGCGTGCTCCGGTGTAGTAAAACGGGTAATGTTATGGAAGCCCAAGAAGGTGTTGATGAAATCCATACCATGCACGGTATACATTGCGTAATACCAAGGGCTTGCAATCAAAAAGTATAAGAGGATGCCACGAATGACATGCATACGCAAAATTTCACGCAGCTGACCCATAAAGAGCAGGTACAGGAAAATTATCGTACCCGGGAAGACTACGCCGATGGGTCCTTTAGTAACAGTAGCCAACGCCATACACACATACATCAGCCAATAACGCTTGTGCAAGAAGCACAGCAAGGCACCCGTCATAAAGAACAGCAGTGTTGTATCGGTAACCGCAGCCTTGCCCATGTAGAAGAACATAATGCTGCTAGTCAAAACCAAGGAAGACCAAAAGCCAGCACGTTCATTAAAGAGCTTGGTCACAGAAAAATACAGCATCATCGCTGTAGCACCAGCCATTAAGCCAGCAGGAAAGCGTGCTGCAAATTCGCCGTCACCAAAAACGTGGAAGGCAGCAGCCACCAGCCAATAATACATAGGCGGCTTGTCGTACCAGTAATCGCCAAAAATTCTCGGAGAAAGATAATCCCCTGTCAAAATCATTTCGCGAGCAGTTTCAGCATAAACAGGTTCGTCCGGGTCAAGCAGAGGCACTCCGCCAATCCCGAAGAACACCATGAACGCAATAACTACACCCAATATTAAAATACTTTTCTTTTCGTATTGATTCATCACTTAACCTCTATATCTAAATACTTTAATGAAAGCACACTACTTTTTCTTGCCCCCGCTAATGCTTGCCATATTCATCACGTCAGCACCAAAGGCACGAATGGAAACGAAGGCACCCAAGAGGAAGGGCAAATACTCTGCGGCAAAACGCCACAGTACCGCCATAATACCAACGGTACCATCAGGTAAAATGTTGGAGAACAGGGCAACGAAGCCAACCTCTGCTACCCCACTGCCACCGGGTGTGGGAGAGAAGTACAACACCAAGTTCAGCAGAATCATTCTGCCCATAACTTCAAACAAATCAAAATTAAAATTGCCCAAGCCCGTAAAGAAAGCAGGCACAGTGGCATAGATACCTAAAAGGCTCAAGCCGGACTCAATAAAGGCTCTAAAAACTTTCAACGGGTGCTGCGCCATAATCTTAAAGGCGTTCTTAAATTCTTCGTACCAGATGAAGCAGTTTTGACGCGTTGTATAAGAGAACTTCTTAGTCAGTTTATCCAGCCATTTTTCAGGATAAGTTGTGCGCATCAAGAAGAATGCTACAACAGGCAAAGAAGTAAAAATCAAAGACACTGCCGTAATGACGGAAGCAGGCATCCATTCCCCAATATCGCTGTCACTATGAAGCACCACAGGAACCAATACAATAAGGAAGAAAATGGACATAATAGTGCGCACCAAAACTACTACAGTAGCTTTAGCAACGGGCACCCCTGCCTTACGCATGAACATAATTTGCGCAATAGCACCACCACTGGCACCGGGAGTTACCAGCGCCAAGAAGTAGTTGCTTAAAACAACGTTGACAACCTGCTTCAAGTTAAGCTTCGCACCAGTAACATCTGCCAAAGTAATGAGACGCAAGCCGTCAAAGAACAAGCCTACGGCAAGGCAGCTTAACGCCAGCAAAATGCACTTAGGCTCGAACATGGTCAGATATTCCAACGCCCTTATATCAAATGTAAAATAAACTACCGCTACGGATATCATCACCACGCAGGCAAATAATATCGTCAAGCGCTTCATCAGTTTTTCTGACATCTATTTAAGACCACCAAAATTTATTAGAGCAATCTTACGTTGCTCCAAAAGATTTTTATTTTTTACGGAAAGGAAAGCTCCTAGCTCGTCCTCCCAGTGATAATTCCAAGTAAAATGTTTATCCAGCTCCTGCTTGTTCAAACCGGGGTGTGTCATAATTTCACTGACGCCCTCCGGCAAAGCAGTAATGATATTGCCAACAAGCTCTTCATTTAAGTTACCGCCTGCCAGCATGCCAAAAAAGCTGTCTGGATAAGCAAGACCTGCACTTTTCGCCTGCGCCCTTGCCAAGCAAGCACAGAAAGACAAGCCTGCACGTCCAATTTTGCGTCCAAGCCCGCCTGCAAAACCTCCGCTAAAGAAATAACCCTCTTGCGGAATGCGAATATTTTTTATTCCATACTCCTTGCACAGCTTCACAACTAAACCCGTCATACCGGGAAGCACGTGAGTATGTTGATGACTGTCTACGTGAGTAATGTTTAGACCTGTTGCCAAAGCCTTTTCGATTTGGGCACGCAGTTCTAACTCTAATTGTACCATTTTTATTTGCCCTGTGTAAAACTTTTTGGCAAAAACTACGTAATTTTCTGGAAATAATCCATTTTCATCAACCAAACTACCAATTTTTTCCTTGGACAAAACGGAAGGCACGCTTCCAACCAAGGTCAAATGAATACCAATCCCTAACCCGGGGTTCTGACGTGCCAAAGCAACTGCATCCTCAAAGGCAGGCGCACTGCACATTAAGGAGGTGCTTGTGATGAAGCCCTCCTGATAGCCTTTGATGATGCCTTTATTTATTTCTGTATGTAAGCCGAAGTCGTCGGCATTTACGATTAAGCTCTTCAATCTTTAGACCTTCTCTTTAAATTCTTTGGTAATTGGCAAAATGTATTTTAACAAACTTACGAAGTTCCTCTTTCCCCAAACGCTCCGCAATCCGCTTCGCGCATTCCGTCGCCAGCTCGCCCCCACCTTTAGGAAGCTCCTCTTCTCCTGATAAAAGTGCCAGCTCGTCCATACTGCGTAAGAACTTTGCCCGTGCTAAAACAGAAGCAGCTGCAACGGCAAGGTCGCTTTCTGCTTTAGGCTGCTGCTTAAATGTCATGGTGGGAAACTTCGCCTGCAAGCTTTTCAAAACTGCATTACTCTTGGTGAACTGATCAATGAGCGCACCCTTGCACTCGCCATGTTTAGCAAGCACTTGGCTAAGCGCCGCCACGTGACCGTAGCCCAAAAGCTGGTTAAGGTTATCCCCCTCAGCCTTTACCTGTTCATAACGCATATTATAAATGTGTGGCTTCAATTCCAAAACCGCACAGTCAACTACGCTTTCTTTAATGACATCTTCCAGCTGCAAAATCTTTTTATCACTGAGCAGCTTGCAATCCTTTACGCCAGCCTTCTGTAATTTTTCAGCAGTAGTTTCATCCACAATTACTGCGGCTACAACCAATGGTC
>CALCUU010000239.1 GCA_937906915.1 uncultured Phascolarctobacterium sp.
CTGTATATCTCAGGAAATACCAGGAGGAATCCAGGAAGGTATCCATAGTATCCATTTCTCTTCTTGCAGGCTTGCCGCAGCATGGGCATACAGTATCGCCGAAGGTCTTGGAAGTGGTCAGAGGAGATTCACCCTTACCGGTAAATTCAACGTCGGTTGGCAGCAGAACCGGCAGATTTTCTTCCTTTTCAGGAACCCAGCCGCATTCTTCACAGTAAATCATAGGGATTGGAGTACCCCAGTATCTCTGTCTGGAAATCAGCCAGTCACGCAGTCTGTAGTTTACAGTCTTTTCGCCGATACCCTTTTCCTTCAGATAATCTGCAATCTTTTCGATGGCATCACGGTTATTCAGTCCGTCGAATTCGCCGGAGTTAAGTGTTGCACTGTAAAGGTTTTCGCCTTCCTTCTGCAAACCGGAAGCGTTAGAGAAGGATGCAACGGCAATCTGTCCGAGAAGTCTGGTCTGACCATTGTCGTATGATGCATAAATCATACCGTCTTTCTGAATAGATACACCGGATAATTCACCCAATTTACGGCCTACGCCGTTACCATCTTTATCACCGGGGTCTGCGCCGATAGTACTGGTCGCATTATTGTTATGAGTGCTATCGACAATTTGGTTAAGGGGGCTGCAGGTCAGGCGGTTCAGAATTTGAATGTTATGTTCGGAATTGATGAGACGACGGGTCTTCGTCAATTACCAATTTATCCCTAAACCGAAATCGTTATAAGCACAGTGTGTTGTAGTAATAAAATATGGAAGTGTATAAAATTTCCATAAAATTATGACCTTGAATAATTAAAAACGTTAGAAGTGCTGTATAACGAGGCGGAACGAGCTTGTGCAGCGATGGCGTACTAGGGCGTACGTCGAGCAAGCAAGCGAAGTTCCAACAAAGTTAGACGGTGCTTATAACGTTTTCGAAAGAAGGAATTACTAATGAGAAAAATAGACGGTTGGGTTACAGCTCCGCAAGGTTATTTGGCGGCAGGCGTTAAAGCTGGTATTAAAGCAAGCGGTAACCACGACGTAGCAGTAATTTACAGTACTGTTCCCGCAGCTTGCGGTGCAGTGTTTACTCAAAATAAAATGTGTGCTGCTCC
Source organism: uncultured Phascolarctobacterium sp. (assembly GCA_937906915.1). Lineage (GTDB taxonomy): Bacteria > Bacillota > Negativicutes > Acidaminococcales > Acidaminococcaceae > JAHHUH01. The sequence goes on from CALCUU010000239.1 coordinate 1,111, forward strand.
CGTACTTGTGAGCCGAGAAGTAAATAAACAACCCTACGCTCAAGCAATCTTGGTAAATAGTGGTTGTGCCAACGCTTGTACTGGTGCTCAAGGTATTGAGGACGCTAAAAAAATGCAAGCTCACGGCGCAGAGCTTTTAGGTATCGAGCCGGAGCAAGCTTTCATTTGCTCTACCGGCGTTATCGGTCACTTCCTGCCTATGGATAAACTGCTGACCGGTATCGCAGATGCTATTGATGCTATGGACGAAACCGAAGGTGAAAGCTGTGCCATGGCAATTCAAACTACGGATACCTTCATTAAAAAAGCAGCTTACGAAGCTGAAATTGATGGTAAGCTGGTGAAGATTGCGGGCATCGCTAAGGGTGCAGGCATGATTCACCCTAATATGGCGACAATGCTTACCTTTATTACTACCGATTGCGCCATCGCTCCCGATGTTTTGAAGCGTGCAGTTAAGGCTGCTGCTGATAAATCCTTTAATATGGTAGTTGTTGACGGCGACACCAGCACTAACGATAGTATGATTGTTCTTGCCAACGGTTTGGCAGAAAACGAAATCATTCTTTCTGAAGAACACCCTGACTATCCTGCTTTCTTTGAAATGTTGGTAGCTTGCGCAACTGATTTAGCAAAGCTTATTGCTCACGACGGTGAAGGCGCTACTAAATTCTTGGAAGTAAACGTAGTGGGCGCTGCTTCTTGGCAAGATGCTAAGACCGCAGCAATGGCGATTGCAAAATCTCCGCTGGTTAAAACTGCTTTCTTCGGCGAAGACCCCAACTGGGGACGCATTGTTTGTGCAGCTGGTTACAGCGGTGCAGAAATGATTGCCGAAAAGGTTAATTTGGAAATTGGCGGTGTGCGTTTGGTAGAAAACGGTATGAACTGCAATGTTCCTGCTGAACGTCTTGCTCCCATTATGGCAGAGCACGATATTTCCATGACCATTGACCTTGCCGCAGGCGAAGAAAAGGCTACCGTTTGGACCTGCGACTTTAGCTATGAATACGTTAAAATAAATGGTGAATACCACACCTAATTAAAATAAAACATTGTAAAAAAATCTAAGGAGGATTTAGATATGATTATTAACGATACTCAAGTACAAACCTTAATTGAAGCTCTTCCGTATTTGCGTGATTTTAAAGATAAAACCATCGTTGTTAAATACGGCGGTAACGCAATGCTCAATGACCAAATTAAAAACAAAGTTCTGCAAGACATCGTATTCCTGCAATGCGCAGGCATGCGTCCTGTTGTAGTTCATGGCGGCGGTCCGGAAATTACTGCTATGCTCATGCAAGCTGGCAAAAAAAGCGAATTTGTTAGCGGTTTGCGTGTAACCGACGCTGAATCCGTTGGCATCGCAGAAATGGCTTTGGTTGGTAAAATCAATACTGACCTTGTAGCTCGTCTGAATATGTTGGGTGGTCGTGCTGTTGGTTTGAACGGCAAAGACGCTAATTTGGTACAAGCTAAAAAACATTTGGCAGACGTTTATGAAAACGGCGAAGTTAATTTGGTAGATATTGGCTACGTTGGCAATGTTGAACACGTTAACACCGAATTGATTGAAGTTCTTCTTTCCAATGGCTTCATTCCCGTAATCGCTCCTACTGGTGTTGGCAGCAGCGGTGAAACCTACAACATCAATGCTGACAGCGTAGCAGGCGAAATTGCAGGCGCTCTGAAAGCTGAAAAACTTTTGGTGCTCACTGACGTGCGTGGTATTTACTCCGACTACCGTGATGAAAACAGCTTCATCTCCACTCTTACCTTTGAAAAAGCACAAGAACTTATTATTCGTGGCAAAATTGATGGCGGTATGATTCCTAAAGTTCGTGCTTGCATCACCGCACTTTCCGGTGGCGCTAAGAAAACTCACATCATCGACGGTCGCGCAGAACATACTATCCTTATGGAAATCTTCAGCGACAGTGGTGTGGGTACTGAAGTTGTTAAAGAGCTTCGATAAAAATGTTATAAATCCAGTAATACTTCGTTATGGCTTGCTTACTTGCTCAACGTACGTCCAGTACGCTGTCGCTTCGTAAGCTTCGCCATGCCTTGTCTTACAGAATTTCTAACATTTTTTGGAGGTAGTAGGTAATGGATTACAATACAGTTATAAATGAAACAGAAAAATATTACTTGCCTGTTTTCGGCAGATATCCTCTGGTAATCGACCATGGCAAAGGTTGCAAATTATATGATGCCAATGGTGAAGAATACTTAGATTTTTTGGCAGGTATTGCTGTAAACGCTTTGGGTCACGCTCACCCTGTGCTTGTTAAAGCTATTGCAGACCAAGCGGCAAAGGTAATGCATTGCTCTAATTTGTACTATACTGAAATTCAAGCTAAGGCTATCCGTACCATTGCAGAAGTTAGCGGCTTTGACAGAATCTTTTTGGCTAACAGCGGTGCTGAAGCTAACGAAGGTGCTTTGAAGCTGGCTCGTAAGTACGGCAAGCTGAAAGCTCCTAATAAATTCCGCATCATTACAGCGGTACATTCCTTCCACGGACGTACCCTCTTGACCGTAACTGCAACTGGTCAAACCAAATACCAAGTTGGCTACGAGCCTCTGCCCGGTGGTTTTGATTATGTTGAATACGGCAATGTTGCAGAATTAGAAGCTAAAATGGGTGACGATGTATGCGCAGTTCTCTTGGAGCCTATCCAAGGTGAAGGTGGCGTGCACGTTCCCAGTGATGAATATTTACAAGCAGTACGTGCTTTGTGCGACAAGCACGATGCTCTCTTGATTTTTGACGAAATTCAGTCCGGTGTAGGACGTAGCGGTAAATGGTTTGCGTATATGCATAGCGGTGTAAAACCTGACGTGCTTACCTTTGCTAAGGGCGTTGGCGGTGGCTTCCCCTTGGGTGGCTTCGCAGTTGATGAACGCTTGGCAACCGTGTTTAAACCTGGTGACCATGGTAGCACCTTTGGTGGCAACCCGTTAGCGTGTGCTGCTGCTCATGCTTGCTTAACTGCTATTCGTGCAGAAAACTTAGTGGATAAAGCTGCTACTCAAGGTGAATACTTCAAGGCACAATTGGAAGCTTTGGCTGCTAAATATCCTGACAAGGTTAAAGAAGTACGTGGTCGTGGCTTAATTCTGGGGATGGAATTGGCTAAGGAAGGTAAACCCGTTGTGGAAACCTGCCTGCGTGAACACGTAATTGTTAACTGCACTGCTGGCAATGTCATTCGTCTTGTTCCGCCTTTGATTGTTACTAAAGAAGAGATTGATACAGTAATCAAGGCGCTGGACGTAGCGTTGGCTGAATTTTAGGAGGGGAATTTTTAAATGGCGTTAAAACATAAGGATTTAATTTCCATTCACGATTTAGAAATCGGTGAAGTTGCGTTAATCTTGGACGTAGCAGCGAAATTAAAACGTAAACAAAAGAAAGGTGAGCCTCACCAATATTTAAAAGGCAAAACTTTAGCGATGCTTTTCTCCAAAGCATCTACCCGTACTAGAACTTCCTTCGAGGTTGGCTTCTTCCAATTGGGCGGTCATCCCATTTATTTGAGTGATGATGCTTCCCAAATCGGACGTGGTGAACCTGTTAAAGATACTGCTCGCGTACTGTCCCGTTTTGTTGACGGTATCATGATTCGTACTTTCTCCCATGAATCTGTAATCGAGCTGGCTAAATATGCAAGTATTCCGGTTATCAATGGTTTGACCGATTTGCTCCACCCCTGCCAAGCATTGACTGACCTCTTCACCATTCAAGAAAAAATGAAGGTGCTTAAAGGTCGTAAGATGGTTTATGTTGGCGACGGTAACAATATGGCGCACTCCCTTATGTATGCTGCTGCAAAAGTTGGTATGAATATGGTTTGTGCTTGCCCCAAAGGCTACCAACCTGACCCGAAGGTTCTTGCTGAAGCTCAAGAGGATGCTTCCCACACCGGCTGCACCATCACCGTTGAAGAAGACGTGATGAAAGCAGTTAAGGGTGCGGACGTACTCTACACTGATACTTGGGCAAGCATGGGTCAAGAGGAAGAGCACGATGCTCGTAAGAAAATTTTTGCACCCTATCAAATCAACGCAGAGCTTCTTGCTGCTGCAAGACCGGAAGCAATCGTAATGCACTGCTTGCCTGCATATCGCGGTGAAGAAATTACTGACGACGTAATCGAAGGACCTCAATCCGTTGTGTTTGACCAAGCAGAAAACCGCTTGCACGTACAAAAAGCAATCATGGCTCTCTTGATGAGTGACGAAAGATTGTAATAGGATTGTATACATAAAAAAGTACTGGACAATAATAAAATTAGTGCTATAATATTCAATAACGTTGCAAGATTATTCACAACCTGTGAATATAAAATAGGAGGCTATTAAAATGAAAAAAGAAGATATTAAAAAAGTAGTTCTGGCTTACTCCGGTGGCCTTGATACATCCGTAATCATTCCTTGGTTGAAAGATAACTACAACAACTGCGAAGTTATCGCTGTTTGCGCTGACCTTGGTCAAGGCGACGAATTGGATCCGGTTTATGACAAAGCTCTCAACACCGGTGCAAGCAAATGCTTCATCCTCGACTTGAAAGAAGAATTCATCACTGACTATGTATGGCCCACCGTTAAAGCTGGCGCTGTATATGAAAAGAAATATTTGTTGGGCACTTCCTTTGCTCGTCCGTTGATTGCTAAAAAATTGGTAGAAATCGCTATCGCTGAAGGCGCTGACGCAATCGCTCACGGTGCTACCGGTAAAGGCAATGACCAAGTTCGTTTCGAACTTTCCTGCAAAGCTTTGGCTCCTCAATTGGCAATCATCGCTCCTTGGCGTGAATGGACCTTCCGTTCTCGTGAAGACGAAATCGAATATGCAGAAGCACACAACATTCCCATCCCTGTATCTAAAGATCATGACTACTCCATGGACCGCAACATCTGGCACTTGAGCCATGAAGGTTCCGACCTTGAAGATCCCTGGAATGCTCCGAAAGATGAACTCTTCATCGTAACCAACACTCCGGAAAAAGCTCCTGACAAACCGGAATACATTGAAGTTGACTACGAAGAAGGCGTTCCCGTTGCAGTAAACGGCGAAAAACTTTCCCCGTTGGCATTGGTAGAAAAACTTAACGAAATCGGTATCCGCAATGCAATCGGTATCACCGATATGGTAGAAGACCGTCTCGTTGGCATGAAATCCCGTGGTGTTTATGAAAATCCCGCAGGCGCAATCATCTACTTCGGTCACAATGATCTGGAAAACCTCTGCCTTGACCGTGCAACCCAATCCTTCAAACAACAAGTTTCCATCCGTTACTCTGAATTGGTATACGATGGCATGTGGTTCAGCCCGCTTCGTGAAGCATTGGACGGCTTCGTAAACGAAACTCAAAAAACCGTTACCGGTACTGTTCGTATGAAACTTTACAAAGGCAACATCTACAGTGCAGGCGTTAAATCCCCGTACTCCCTGTACAGCCAAGAATATGTAACCTTCGGCGAAGACGAAGTTTACAACCAAGCAGACGCAACCGGCTTCATCAACCTCTTCGGTTTGCCGCTGAAAGTTCGCGCTCTGATGAAACAAGGTGTACTGAAATAATGGCTAAGCTCTGGGGCGGCAGATTCAGTAAAAATACTAACGAATTAGTGGACGCATTTAATGCGTCCATTGATTTTGATAAACGTTTATATAATGAAGATATCCGTGGCAGTATTGCTCACGCTAAGATGCTGGCAAAATGCGGAATCATTCCGGCAGAGGACGGGGAAAAAATCGTTGCCGGTTTGAAGGATATCTTGGCTGATATTGAAGCAGGTAACTTTAGCTTTGAAGTTGCTTTGGAAGATATCCATATGAACGTTGAAGCACGTTTGACCGAGCGTATTGGTCAAGCTGGTGCTCGTTTGCATACCGCGCGTAGCCGTAACGACCAAGTAGCGCTGGATATGCACATGTATATGAAACGTGAAGTAGCGGAAATCGCAGAGCTTCTTATCAATTTTGAAAAGGCTCTCTTAACCGTTGCTAAAAAACATGATAAAACCCTAATGCCCGGTTACACTCATCTTCAAAGAGCGCAACCGATTACCTTCGCTCATCATCTGTTGGCATATTTTAATATGCTGCAACGTGACTTCCGTCGCCTGTTAGGCGTGTGGGAAGGTGCGGACATGATGCCCTTGGGCGCTGGTGCAATTGCAGGTACCACTTTCCCCATTGACCGTCACGATGTGGCAGCTCAATTGAATTTTGGCAAAGTGTACTGCAACAGCATGGACGCAGTTAGCGATAGGGACTATGTTATTGAATTCTTGTCCTTCGCTTCTATGCTCATGATGCACATGAGCCGTTTGAGTGAAGAAATCTGCCTGTGGAGCAGCACTGAATTTGGCTTTATCGAATTGGACGACGCTTTTGCAACTGGTTCTTCTATGATGCCGCAAAAGAAAAATCCTGATATTGCTGAACTCGTACGTGGCAAAACCGGTCGCGTGTATGGTCATTTGCAAGCAATGCTTGTTACTGCAAAGGGCTTGCCCTTAACCTACAACAAGGATTTGCAAGAAGATAAAGAAGGCTTCTTCGATGCAGTGGACACCATCAAATTTAGTCTTGCTGTTTATCGTGATATGATTCTCACCATGACTGTGAACGTTGATAAAATGCAACAAGCAGTTAGCAAGGATTTCTCCAATGCTACTGACCTTGCAGATTATCTGGTTCGCAAAGGCTTGCCCTTCCGTCAAGCTCACGAAGTTGTTGGCAAATGCGTAGCCTACGCAATCTTGAACGATAAATTCCTGCCGGAAATCTCTTTGGAAGAATACAAAGAGTTCTCCGAATTGTTCGAGGCTGATTTGCTGGAAGCATTGAAACCCTACAATTGCGTAGCTGCTCGTAAGTCCTACGGCGGTCCTGCCTTCAGTGAAAATGAAAAGCAATTCGCTATTGGCGACGAAGTAATTGCTGCTCAAGAAAAAACTTTGGCTGAGCTGCAAGCAAATTTATAAAAAATGTAAAAAAACCGTATTTATTCTTACAATAGAGTAAATGCGGTTTTGTTTTTTATGATATAATAAATTGAATAAATATTTTTTGATGTAAGTAGGTGAGTGCTTTGCTTATTCAAATACAAGGTCTTTTGGCTACCATAGGAATTTTAGATATCGTAGATATCGCTGTGGTTGCATATTTCTTATATACTCTGTACCAAATTCTTAAAAATACTAGGGCGGCAACCTTGGTAAAAGGCTTGCTCATTCTGTTAATCGTAATGATGGCTAGCAGATGGATGAATCTCCACGTTATTACCTGGTTGATGGAAAAAAGTATGACCGTAATCTTAGTCGCTTTGCCCGTAGTTTTCCAACCGGAGCTGCGTCGCGCACTGGAACAAATTGGTCGTGGCAAATGGTTCCATAAGGGCGGTAGCGAATTGGACGAAGCTGAATTTGAAACCTTGCTCAGTAATGTAACTAATGCTACCGTAGCTATGAGCCGTCGTAAGGTTGGTGCGTTGATGGTTTTTGAACGCAACACTGGTTTGGAAGAGCGTATTGAAACCGGTATCGCCATTGATGGTCTCGTTAGCGAAGGTTTGCTTCTGAATATTTTTGAAAAAGACACTCCCTTGCACGACGGTGCGGTTATCATCCGTGGTAAACGTGTGGTAGCAGCAACCTGTTTGCTTCCCTTAACAGAGAACCGCAATCTTAGTAAGGACTTAGGTACTCGTCATAGAGCAGGCTTGGGCGTGTCCGAGCAATCCGATGCTGTTGTACTTATTGTCAGCGAAGAGACTGGTACCATCTCCATTGCTCGTAATGGCGAGCTGATGCGTTACCTCCACGCAGATGATGTGCGTGAAATTTTGCGTGACGCTTTGTTTAACCAAGGCAAGAATGTAAAAGAAGCAGTTAAGGAAAAATTCAAAAGCTTCAAAGGAGAGAAAAAATGAATTTTCTCGAGGATTTGTTTAAAAAAGAAAATTTGTTGGCACGAATAATCTCCGTGGTAGTAGCTTGCTTCTTGTGGGCTTACGTTATGATGGAGCAAAATCCCATTGTGGAACGTTATTATGAAGTGCCTTTACAGCAAAAAAACGTGGCTGAAACTATGGCAGTATTCAACGCACCGGAGGTTGTTACCGTACAGGTGCGTGCATCCCGCTTGCTTTTAGGTGATAGCGCTGTTCAAGATATTGTTGCTTATATTGATTTGCAGGATGTTTCTGAAGGACAGCAAAAGCTTCCTGTAACAGCTGTTTTTACCAAGGGCGAAGTTGTCAACGTGCTTCCCAAGGAAGTAAACGTATTGGTTGACCACATTACAGAAAAAACTGTTCCGGTGGAAACAAGTGTTGTTGATAATTCTGATGAAGATATAACTGTTGATAGTAAGAGTATTAACCCTGCTAAGGCTGTTGTTCGTGGTGCGTCCACTAAGCTGAATAAGATTGATAAGGTTACAGCGCCTGTAAGCATTAAAGACCAAAGGGAAAACTTCCAAGCGGAATGTATTTTGGTTGCTTTAGATGAAAACGGCAAACTTGTTAGCGATGTACATATCATTCCTGATAAGGCAACTGTTGACGCTATTATTGTCCGCAAGATGGTTTCTGCAGAGCTTCCTGTGCGCGTAGTTATTGCCGGGGAAATGCATGAGGGCTTACAAGTTGCCCAGATGCAGGTGCTTCCGGAAAAAGTGCGTATCACAGCGCCTCCTTCCGTGCTGAAAAAATTGCGTGAGCTTAATACTAAGCCCATTGATATTACAACTCTTACCGGCAGTATGGCTGTAAATACTGAGCTTGACTTACCGGATAAGGTTATTCCTGACAAGCGCACGGTGCAAGTACGTTTTTCCGTAGAAAGGCAAAATTGATGAAGCTAAAGATAAATAATGTGCGTGTTTCCCTGCTTCACGAAACGCCTTTGGAAAAGGCTGTGTGCAAGAAGCTTGGTGTGGGTAAGGACTGCGTTGGCAATATCAAGATTATGCGCAAGGCAGTTGACGCACGTAAAAAAGATAATGTATGTTTAAATTACCACGTCCTAGCTGATGTGGATATCAATAATAAATTTGCCAAGAAGCTTTTGGCAGATAAGGATATTAGCCAATATAAGGAAGAAGCTGCTACGCCAGTAGAGTTTGGCAATTTGCCAATGAGTGCTCCGCCCGTAGTGATTGGTGCTGGACCGGCAGGCCTTTTGGCGGCGCTGGAACTTGCTAAGTATGGTTATAAACCTTTGCTTTTAGAGCGTGGCAAGCCCGTTGCCCAAAGGGTAGAGGATGTAAAACGCTTCTGGCAAACTGGTGCGTTTAACCCTGCTTCCAATGTGCAGTTTGGTGAGGGCGGTGCCGGAACTTTTTCTGACGGCAAGCTGACAACCCGCGTCAATGATCCTGTGATGAAGGATATTCTTGAAACCTTCGTGGCAGCAGGCGCTCCGGAAAATATTTTGTGGGAGCATAAGCCCCACGTTGGCACGGATAAGCTGCGTGCTATGGTAACTGGTTTAAGCAAGCAGATTGTTGCTTACGGTGGGCAGATTATGTACGAAGCCCACGTTACTGATTTCATTATCAAGAACAATGCAGTTACAGGCGTAGTGCTGGCAAACGGTGAGAAGATTGCTGCTGGGGCAGTGGTCTTAGCCTGCGGTCACAGTGCTCGCGATACTTATAAGATGCTGGCGGCAAAGGGCGTTGGCATTACCAGTAAGCCTTTTGCTATTGGCGTGCGTATTGAGCATCCCCAAGAACTAATTGATAGAGCGCAGTATGGTACCTTTGCTGGACATAAGCTCCTTGGTGCTGCTGATTACGCTCTTGTGTACCATACTCCTGATAAAACTCGTACAGCTTATTCCTTCTGTATGTGCCCCGGTGGCTTGGTGGTTGCTGCTGCTTCCGAAAGTGGGGGCGTAGTAGTAAATGGTATGAGTATGTACAATCGAGATAGCGGTGTTGCTAACAGTGCCTTAGTTGTAAATGTAGGCAGTGAAGATTTTGGCAGTGCGCCTCTTGACGGCGTAGAGTTCCAACGTAAATATGAGCAGCTTGCGTATGCAGCAGGTGGTAGCAATTACTATGCTCCTGCCCAAAACTTTGCCAGCTTCTTAAATGGAACTGCGCCTGATATTACTAGCCTTGCTGCTTCAACCTATCGTCCGGGAATTACACCCTGCGATTTGACAAAGGTGTTGCCTAATTATGTGTGCGATACTTTGAGAGCAGGCATAACTGATTTTGGCAGAAAGATTGCCGGCTATAATGATGGCGGTGCGCTCTTAACGGGTGTGGAAACAAGAACTTCTGCGCCTGTGCGCATAGTGCGTGATAAACTTACTTACGTTTCCGAAACCCACGATTTGCTGTATCCGTGCGGCGAGGGGGCAGGGTATGCAGGAGGAATTATGTCTGCAGCTCTTGACGGCTATCATGTAGCTCGTGCTATTATGT
>CALCUU010000240.1 GCA_937906915.1 uncultured Phascolarctobacterium sp.
GGCTTGCAATCTGCTGTTTTTGATTCCCGGATTATTGGTGAAAAATGATGACTAATTTTACACATCTACATGTGCATACACAATTTAGCCTTTTAGACGGCGCAGCGAAGATTCCTGATTTGGTTAGCTATGCTAAAGTATTGGGAATGAAAAGCCTTGCCATTACAGACCACGGTGTTATGTATGGCACCATTGATTTTTATCAAGAGTGTAAGAAGCAGGGCATCAAGCCTATTATCGGTTGCGAAGTGTATCTTACTACCGGCTCCCACTTGGAGCGTAACAACCGTGGCTTGTACCATTTAATCTTGCTGGCTGAAAATATTGAAGGCTACTATAATTTAATGAAGATAGTTTCTCTGGCACAGCTTGAGGGCTTTTACTACAAGCCCCGTGTGGACAGGGATATTTTGCGTGCGTATAGCAAGGGAATAATTTGCCTTAGTGCTTGTATCGCAGGCGAGCTGCCCGTGTACATTCAACAGGATAATATGGACGGGGCACGTCGCTGCATTGAAGAGCACATTGAAATTTTTGGCAAAGAAAATTACTTCCTTGAAGTACAAAATCACGATTTGCCGGAAGAGCACAAGGTTAATAGAGCCTTGAAGCAGCTGGCAAAAGAATATGGCTTGGGCTTGGTTGCTACCAACGACTTACACTACGTGCGTCGTGAGGATGCGGAAGCTCAAGACGTACTGCTGTGCCTGCAAACCAGCAGTACCGTTGATGAACCTAATCGTATGCGGTTCCCCAACGACCAGTTCTATTTGAAAAGCTATGAGGAAATGGCAGACAAGTTCCCTGATTGCCCCGAAGCTTTGGAAAATACTAACATTATTGCAGAACGCTGTAATGTTGAGCTGGAATTTGGGCATCTGCTTTTACCGGAGTTTGGCGTTCCGGAAGGCTTCGATGCTAAAACTTACCTGCGCCATTTGTGCGAGGAAAGCTTAAAGAAAAAATATCCCCAAGCTGATAAAGTAGTTTTTGACAGACTTGATTTTGAATTACAAATCATTGGTCAGATGGGCTATGATTGTTATTTCTTGATTGTTTGGGATTTTATCGAGTACTGTCGTCAAAATAAAATTTTAGTTGGTCCCGGTCGTGGTAGTGCGGCAGGGAGCATTGTTGCCTATCTTTTAGGCATTACCAATATTGACCCTCTGCGTTACGATTTGCTCTTTGAACGTTTCTTGAACCCTGAGCGCGTTAGCATGCCCGATATTGATACGGACTTCTGCTATGTAAATCGCGACAAGGTTTTAGATTACGTCGTGCGCCGTTACGGACAAGAGCGTGTGGCGCAAATTGTCACCTTCGGAACACTGCAGGCGAGGGCTGCGGTACGTGACGTTGCCCGTGCATTAGGACAATCCTACAGCTTTGGTGACAAGGTTGCCAAAATGATTCCCAAGGAATTGGGCATTACCTTAGAAAAATCTTTGCGTACTAGCAACGATTTACGGGAGCTGTACGAAAGCGACCCAGAGGTGCAGCGCCTCATCGACCTTGCCAAAAGCGTTGAGGGTATGCCCCGTAACGTAGGCACCCACGCTGCAGGTGTAATCATTGCTCCGGCAGATTTGAAAAATTACGTGCCCCTGCAATTAGGTGCAGAAGGTTCTGTAATTACCCAATACGATAAGGACAAGCTGGAAGGTCTTGGGCTTTTGAAGATGGACTTCTTGGGTCTTAGAACCCTTACCGTTATTGGCGACGCTATCAATAATATAAAGGAAACAACTGGTGAGGTTGTCGATATCGACAACATACCCTTAGATGATAAAAAGACTTGCGAAATGCTCCGTAAGGGTGATACCTACGGCGTGTTCCAGCTGGAATCCACAGGTATTACTAAGCTGGTAATGGACTTGGCACCGGAAAGCTTTGAAGATTTAATCCCTCTTGTTGCCTTGTACCGTCCCGGTCCTTTGGGAACAGGCATGGCAGAAGACTTCATTGCCGGTCGTCACGGTCACCGCACTGCGGAAATACTGCACCCCTTAATGGAACCTATCTTGAAGGATACCTATGGTGTAATCTTGTACCAAGAACAGGTAATGCAAATCACCTCTGTTCTTGGTGGCTTTACCTTGGGTCAAGCAGATATTTTGCGTCGCGCCATGGGCAAGAAAAAAGCCAAAGAGCTGGATTCCATGCGCGAAGACTTCATAAAAGGTGCGAAAAAGCTCCATAATATCCCTGAAACTTTAAGTGGCAAAATTTTCTCCCTCTTGCAACACTTTGCAGGCTATGGCTTTAACAAATCTCACTCCGTAGCTTACGCTTTGGTTGCATACCAAACTGCTTATTTGAAAGCACACTGGCCTGCGGAATATATGGCAGCCTTTTTGGACAGCGTTATCACTGACGCTGACAAGATTAGCTGGTACATTTCCAAATGTCGTAATTCCGGCATTAGAATTTTGCCACCTGATGTAAATGAAAGTGGCTCCACCTTTACCGTACACAAGGGCAATTCCATTCGCTTTGGCTTGGCTGGCATCAAGAGTGTGGGCGAGGCAGCGGTTAGTACCATTATTGCTACCCGCAAAGAAGACGGCGAGTTCAAAAATTTAGTTGACTTCTGTCGTCGCGTTAATATGCGCGTGGTAAACAAGCGAGTTTTGGAAGGCTTGATTAAATGCGGTGCTATGGATTCCTTCGGAGTGAAGCGCTCTCAAATGATGGCAATCTTAGATAACGCTGTGGAGCTTGGCGCTTCTTACCAAAAGGATAGTGCTAACGGACAGCTTGGTCTCTTTAGTGATGAAAATGATTTCAGTGACGTTAACGAGATTATCTTGCCGGACGTTGACGAAATGCCCAAGGAAGTTATCCTGCAAAATGAGAAGGAGCTTATCGGCTTTTTCGTGACTGGACATCCTCTTGATGATTACAGGGACTCCTTGAAAAAGTACACTCCGCTGTTTTCTTTGATGGAGGACGAGAATGCCTATGATGGTAAAACCTTGAAGGTTGCAGGCATCATTACTAGCTGTAACATCAAAACTACCAAGCGTGGAGATACCATGGCAATTCTTACCTTAGAAGACCTTACTGGTAAGATGGATGTTATTGTATTCTCCAAAACATTCCGTATCCATTCCAAGAATATTTTCCAAGATAACATTGTAGCTGTTGAAGGCAACTTTAGTATTGATGAACGTGAGTCCAAGGTTATAGCCTTTAATATTCAAAGGCTACCCAAGGCAATCGCTGACGTACATATAAAGATTGCGCCCCATTTGGAAAATGCTTTAGTGCAACGTGAACTGAAGCGTATTTTTGACAAGTACAAGGGCAATGACGAAGTGTATCTGCATTTGCTTAAATCTAAGAAGATTGTCAAGACAGATTCCAGCTTTTGGGTGGATTCGTCAACCAAAGGTTTTAAAGAAGAAATTACTAAAGTTTTGGGCGCAGATTGCTTTATTTAAGCTATAAAATGGCTCCTAGACTTGCAAGTCAGTATCAAAAAGTGTTAAAATATACGTCGAACAATTTTGTTTTTTATAGCACAGGAGGCTACGTATGAATATTTTAGTTTGTATTAAACAAGTACCGGACGTTGAAAAAGTTAAGTTCTGTCCGGAAACCAGAACTCTTTTGCGTGAAGGCGTTGAAAACATTATGAACCCCTTTGACCGTCACGCATTGGAAGTTGCTTTGATGATGAAAGATAAAGTAGGTGCGAAGGTTACCTGCCTTTCCATGGGCTTGCCTATGGCTACCGACGTTTTGAAAGAAGCAATCGCTATGGGCGCAGACGACGCTGCTTTGATTAGTGACCGTGTGCTTGCTGGCTCCGATACCTTGGCAACCAGCGTTACCTTGGCGGCTGCAATTAAACATTTGGGCGAATTTGACCTTATCCTTTGCGGTAAACAAGCTGTTGACGGCGACACCGCGCAAGTTGGTCCTGAAATTGCTGAACATCTTGGCATTCCCCAAATCACCGGCGCATTGAAGCTTGACTATGTTGACGACAGATTTGTTGTTGTACGTGAAAACGAAAGCAGCGTACAAACCTTGGCTTGCGCAGCTCCTCTCCTGGTAACTGTTACCAAAGCAGAAAAAGAACCGCGCTTTGCAAGCATCAAAGGCAAAATGAAAGCTCGCAAAACCAATGTACCTATTTTGACTGCTGCTGACTTGAACCTTGACCCCTCTGAAGTTGGTCTGCCCGGTTCTCCGACCCAAGTAAAGAAATCCTTTACTCCGGAGCACCCCGTAATCAACAGCGAAATCATCAACGAAGAAGACGTAGATGTAGCAGTAGATATGCTGTTCAATAAATTGGTTGAAGCTAAAATTATTACTTGCTGAGGTGAACATAGATGGCAATGATCGTAGATAAAGAAACTTGTGTAGGCTGCGGTGCTTGCGTTGCTGCTTGCCCCGTTGGTGCTATTTCCTTAGAAGATAAAGCTTGCATCGATGCTGATTCCTGCATTGGCTGCGGTGCTTGCGTTAATGCTTGTCCTGTAGGCGCTATTTCTGCTGAAGGCGCAGTAGCTAAAAAAGAAGTTGAAAACAACCACGGTACTGACCTTTGGGTTGTTACTGAACTGGAAAACGGCGAACCCGTTGGCGTTACCTATGAACTTATTGGCGTTGCTTCTGACCTTGCTGCAAAAGCTGGCGAACAATGCTGCGCAGTTCTCGTTGCTGCCGAAGCTGGCGACGTTCCCCAAAAACTTATCGCTGCTGGTGCAGACAAAGTTTATGTAATCGCTGATGCTAAATTTGCTGATTACAACACTGATTTGTACACTGACGCAATCTGCCAATTGATTGACGCTTATAAACCCAGCGCTCTCCTCATTGGCGCAACTGCTGACGGTCGCGACCTTGCTCCCCGTATTGCAGCTCGCAAAATGACCGGTCTCTGCGCAGACTGCACCGAGCTTGACATTGATGTTGAAAACAAAGTAGTAGAATGGACTCGTCCTGCTCTGGGCGGTAACATTTTGGCTACCATTCTCTGTAACGAAACCCGTCCTCAAATGGGTACCGTTCGTCCTAAAGTTTTCAAAGCTAAACCCATGGACGCAACCCGCACCGGCGAAGTAATCAACTTCACCTGCGAAAACTTGGTAACCTCTCCTGTTGAACTTTTGAGCAAAGAAAGTGCTGTTGTAGGCAATCATCTTAAAATTGAAGACGCTGAAGTAATTTGCTCCGGTGGTCGTGGCATGGGTAGCGCTGATAACTTCAAAATTCTTGAAGAATTGGCAGCTCTCTTTGAAAACGGTACCGTTGCCGGTTCTCGTGCTGTTGTTGACGAAGGTTGGATTGGTCATTCCTGCCAAGTAGGTCAATCCGGCAAAACCGTTACCCCGAAAATTTACTTTGCTTGCGGTATCTCCGGTGCTATCCAACATTTGGCTGGTATGACCGGCTCCGATATCATCATTGCAATCAACAAAGATGCTAACGCTCCCATTTTCCAAAATGCTCAATACGGCATCGTTGGTGACGCTAACGTAATCATTCCCAAGCTGATTGCAAAAATCAAAGCTTTCAAAGGCTAAGATTTTGAAAAAGAATATTGTTCTACGAAAGTTTCTTGCAGGTATGTAAGAGTTTAAGTAGAAATCTTAAAAAGGCATACGGAACAGTGTGCCTTTTTCTGAATGTATATATAAATGAAGGCTATGTAATATTGGGTAGCCAAGACAGGTGATAGACCATGAAAAAAACTAAGATTATTTGTACTGTTGGTCCTAGCACAGATAACGTGGAGCTTCTGGAAAAAATGATTTGCGCCGGAATGGATATGGCGCGCTTCAACTTTTCCCATGGTACCCACGAAGACCATGCCAAGCGTTTGGCAATGGTAAGAGCTGCTTCTGAAAAGGTTGATAAGGTTATCGCAACCATTGCAGATACCAAGGGCCCCGAAATGCGTCTTGGTATGTTTGCAAATAATAAGGTAACCCTTCACGAAGGTAACGAGTTTATTCTTACCACTGAAGAGGTTATGGGTGATGAGCACATTGCTCACGTTAACTATGCTAATTTGCCCCAAGAGGTTAGCCCCGGTAATATGATTTTGCTGGCAGATGGTTTACTTTCTTTGGAAGTAGTTGCCATTGACGGCAAAGAAATTCACACCAAGGTTGTGCACGGTGGCGAGGTAAGTAATCGTAAGCGGGTGGCTTGCCCCGGTGTAGAACTGAACCTGCCCTTCTTGTCCGAGCAGGATAAAAAGGACATTGCCTTTGCCGTAGAGCACGATATGGATTATATCGCAGCGTCCTTCGTGCAAAAGGCAGAGGACGTAATTACCATTCGTAAAGTTTTGGAAGAAGCTGGCTCCAGCATTGGCATTATCTCTAAAATTGAGAACGAAGCCGGCGTAAAGCATATTGAAGAAATTATTAACGTATCTGACGGTGTAATGGTTGCCCGTGGCGACTTGGGTGTAGAAATTCCTTCCGAGGTTGTACCCTTGGTGCAAAAGGATATCATCTCTCGTTGCAATAAAGCAGGCAAACCCGTCATTACTGCAACCCAAATGCTGGAAAGCATGATGCACAGCTACCGTTCTACCCGTGCGGAAGCAAGTGACGTTGCCAATTCCATTTTTGACGGCACTGATGTAATTATGCTCTCCGGTGAAACTGCTTCCGGTGATTTCCCCTTAGAAGCAGTGGAAACTATGGCGAAGATTGCTCGTCGCACTGAAGAAGCCTTGGATTATGTTGCCATTTTCCAAAAGAAAGGCATTAGCGAGCGTCTTAACTCCACTGACGCAATTAGCCATGCAACTGTGCAGGTTGCCCAAGAAATTAACGCAGATGCTATTTTGACAATTACTTCTTCCGGTTTTACCGCAAGAATGATTGCTAAATATAAACCTCGTGCAACTGTAGTTGCTGTTTCTCATTTAGAAAAAAGCGTGCGTGCCATGCAGTATTATTGGAGCGTGAAGCCCTTGCTGGGGCCTTACTCTGAAAATACTGACGAAATGATAGAGCGCTCCCTGCAATGCGCCTTAGAAAAAGGCTTCATTAAAGAAGGGGATTGCGTTGTTATTACCGCAGGCGTGCCTGTGGGCAAGGTTGGTAGCACAAACTTGATTAAGGTGGTTAATGTGGGAACTAAATTATTATGTGGCGTTGGTATTGGCAAAAAATCTGTAACCGGTAAGGTTTGCAAGGCAAGTACCACTGCTGAATTTATGGATAAACTGCAACAGGGAGACATTCTCGTCGTTGATGTACTGAGCGATGAAAACGTACCCCTCGCTGCTCAAAAGGCTGCTGCCATCATCGCAGAAGAAGGCGGTTTAACTTCTTCAACTGCAATCGTAGGCGTAACCTGTGGTATTCCCGTACTGGTTGGTGCGGCAAACGCAACCTCTGTTTTGCAGGACGGTCAGGTAGTTTCTGTTGATACCATTGCCGGAGTAGTTTACGACGGTAATATTAACTTATAAAATTTGTAGGCAGGTGCAATTATGGAAGAAAACATTGAAAGAAATGTTGATTGGTCACAACTTTTAAAACAAGCTTTTTCCGCATTGCATCAAGCAAAAGAGGCAGAAGCTGACCAAGCACTGCAACAGGTAAGCTTGCTTGGCTGCATTGCTTTCAAAACAGGAATGGTGCAGGAGGCAGTGGATTGTTTTAACGAACTGCTCCTTGCGGACGTGTCCAAGTATTCTCCCATGGTGTATTTAAGGTGCGTAAAAAATATGCTGCTTATGTCTGCACGTATGCGTATGGGTGAGCTCTTTGGTCAGTGGTTTACTGCTGTGGAAGAAAGAATGGCTATGGCGCTGGCAAGGGCAGAGCAGGATAAAGCAGTTGACTTCATTATTTCCCTGACCTTTGCTGTTTGTGACAGGCGTTACACCAACTGCCTGCCCGTTATTCAGAATATGGCAGGCAAGCTTATGGAAACAATTGAAGACAAAGGCTTACTGCAAAAATTATTTAACGAGTGGACCAGTTTAATTGCCCAAATTGCTCGCAGAAGATGGGACGAGGTAAACGAGTTCCTGCTTTCTGTTTTGCTCAAGGCTTTGCTGGATAAAAAGGATATGCAGATTTTGAAGCACACTCTCTTGCTTTTGAATATGCACCTGCAAATGTACACTCGTTGGGACGGTTTTGAAAACGCTTTCTTAGCTTACAAGCAGTTACAATATTTTTACTTGGAGCTTTTGCAAAAGGCGGGAGATGTCCAGCTGGAGGAAGAGCTTCGCAAGCAATATCTGGTAACTGCCCTGCGATACATTCGTGAGTGGATTGCCAACGTTGCCCGCGTAAGCATGCAGGACGAATTGGAAATAATTCGTCAGTGGCAAGAACTTTTGAAAGCAAATGCTCCCGAAGAATTGCAAGACATGGCTGACGTTTTAGTACAGCTGGAAATTCTTTACTGGAACAGGACCAAGCCCAAGACCAGTCGTAAACAATTAGAATACTTAATGGATTTGCTGGAGCCTAATAAAATCAACGATGATTATTTTGGCTTGTACAAGCAAATTGTCTGGAACGTTTAAAAAATTATCCCTGTCGTTTTTCGACAGGGATTTTCTTTTTAGTGTGACATTTTTAGGCAGTAAAATATGTTAAAATAAAAGAAAAACTTTTTTGGAGGGCGCTATGGCAAAATTATACTGCGTACCTTTGGGGCACAGTCCTCGCAGTTTATTTTATGAACAATTGCAAAATGTAGGTTATGATAAGGGCGTTTTGGTTCTGCCTAGTCGCAACTTAATGCAACAGGCACAACGTGAAGCCAATATCAGAACCATCGACATAGATTTTTTAGCTACCACCATTTTAAACGACAATGGCTATATGGGATTGAAGCCTCTTAATAGACGTAGCCAAGAGCTGATTATCAAAGATTTGGTTAAGCATCTTGCGATTCGTGACAAGCTGGAATATTTTGCCATCTTGGCTGAAAAGAAAGGCTTTATAAAATCCTTAACCTCTTTGGTGAGCCAGCTGTCCCGTAATGGGGTGACGGAAGCGCAAATTAAAGAAGCCTTTGCAAATTGGGGCAGAAAAGACAATTTAGGCTTAAAGGACGACGAAATAAATCAGCTGTATGGTTTTTATCGTCAGTATTTGCGCAATAATAATTGGGTGGACTTGGAAGGCAAGTATCGCCTTGCCATTAGGGTGTTGCAGGAAGAAAAGGTTAATCTGCGTTGGCAGGAAGTGTGCATCAGCGATTTCTTCACTTTTGATGCTCTGCAATTAGAATTTATTAAGGTACTC
>CALCUU010000241.1 GCA_937906915.1 uncultured Phascolarctobacterium sp.
TCATCATAATTATATGTAAAATAAAAATGTGGAGGGTTTTTCGATGGCTCGTTTATTCGGTACCGACGGTGTACGCGGTGTAGCAAATGTGCAATTAACTCCGGAGCTGGCTTTTAAATTAGGCTATGCTGCGGCAAAATATTTTGGTAGAGAGGTAGCAAGTCCTAAAATTATTATTGGTCGTGACACTCGTCGCAGTGGTCCCATGTTGGAATGTGCTTTGGCAGCAGGTATCTGCGCTGCTGGTGGTAACGCTCATCTTTTAGGCGTAATGCCCACTCCGGCAGTTTCCTTCTTAACTTCCGAAGTAAACGCTAATGCAGGCGTAGTAATCTCTGCATCCCACAATCCCTTTGAAGATAATGGTATCAAGTTCTTCTCCAAAACTGGTCACAAATTGCCTGACGCAGTGGAAGACGAAATTGCAGATATCGTTGCAACTCCTATCGACTATAGTCAAGCACTTAGCGGTTCCAGTGTTGGTACTGTAATTTACGAATATGGCTTGGCAGAAAAATATATTAAACATATTTTAGGTACTGCTTACACCCAATTAGATGGTTTGAAGGTTGTTATGGACTGCTCCAATGGTGCTAACAGCGAAATCGCTCCGGAAATTTTGCGTAGCTTGGGTGCAGAAGTAGTTACTATATTTAACGAACCTAACGGCATCAACATTAACGATGGCTGTGGCTCCACTCACCTTGAAGCATTGCAAGCAAAAGTTGTAGAAGTGGGTGCTAATGTTGGCGTTGCTAACGACGGTGATGCAGACCGTTGCCTTATCGTTGACGAAAAAGGCGACGTTCTCGACGGTGACCAAATTATGTTGCTCTGTGCTTTGGAACTGATGGAACAAGGCAAGCTCCACGATAATATGCTGGTAACTACCGTAATGAGTAACGTTGGTTTGCACAAAGCTATGAAGGAAGCTGGTGGCAAAACCGTTAAAACTGGTGTAGGCGACAGATATGTATTGGAAGAAATGCTCAAGCACGGTTACAGCTTGGGTGGTGAACAATCCGGTCACATCATCTTCTCTGAATTTGCTAAAACCGGTGACGGTATCTTGACCGCAGTTCAACTTCTGTGCTCCATGGTTAAGAACAACAAAACCTTGTCTGAAATGGGCGCAGTTATGACCAAGTTCCCTCAAATTCTTTTGAACGTGCGTGTTGCTGATAAAAATGGTTGGGAAGAAAACCAAGCTATCAAAGACGTAATCAAAAAATATCAAGACGAATTGGGTGACAATGGTCAAATTTTGGTACGTGCTTCCGGAACTGAACCTTTAATCCGCATTATGGCAGAAGGTCCCAAGCAAGAGTACTTGGAACAAATCGCAGGTGCTATTGCAGATTTTGGGACAGACATTTTTTCGAGCGCTTTCGCTTCTCTTTTGTCCTCGGTTCGCCTTTGTCGTGTGATTTTGCCTTTCGGCATCCCTTTGTTATCAGCGGCGCTTGTCTTGGAGGAAGCGTGCTGTCCGCTGATTACCGTTCAGAAGGGTACTGATACAGTTCCCGCCCGGCAGAGGGAAAAGACCATGCCGATTTAATTCTGAATCCGAGACACGGGTGTCAGTGTTCTTTCTGTACGGTTTTTCGTTGATAGTTAGGT
>CALCUU010000242.1 GCA_937906915.1 uncultured Phascolarctobacterium sp.
AAGAAACAAGGTCGCGGGCATTAGCACTACCTACTTCCAATCTGGAAACAATACGCTCCAAATCGTAGATAGCTTTCAAACGCTCTACCACCGCCTCACGCAAAGTAGTGTTATCTAAAAGTTCTGCTACCGCATCTTGGCGCTCGTAAATTTTACCCAAGTCCAGCAAAGGACATTCAATCCAGCTACGCAGCTTACGTGCGCCCATAGAGGTGTTGGTAAAATCTAAAACGTCAAGCAAGGTGCCACGCTTGGAACCGTCGCGCATATTACGCACCAGCTCCAAATTACGGATGGCAGTAGCGTCAAGATTCATAAAGTTTTCTATTAAAATTTCGTTTAAGCGGTTGATATGGCTTAAATCTGCCATAACAGTTGCGTGAAGGTAGCGCAGTAAACATTCTACGGTTGCTTCGACGAAGGCAGGAACCTTTACCTCAGCAAAATGCTTGGTAAAATAATTTTCTTCTGCCTCGTAGTTTTTGTAATAGCTGACTGCACATTCCGGCAGCTTGCTACCAATCCATTCAGAAAGCTTGCTCCAGTTGGCAACGCCTTCTGCTACAACAATCTCCGCAGGCTGCATTCTAAAAAGCTGTTCAGCAATGTTCAGCATACGCTCGCCGCCTTCGGCTACCACCCATTGACACTCACCGGTAGAAACGTCCGCAGAAACTAAGCACAAGCTGTTGCCTTCTTCTTTGAGGAACGCTAAATAACGATTGTGCTTGTCCTCCAAAAGCTGTTCATTCAGCGCAGTACCGGGAGTAATAATCTTAATAACCTTACGCTCCACAATACCTTTTGCTTCCTTGGGGTCCTGCACCTGCTCGCAAATGGCAATGCGATAACCCTTTTTAATCAGCTTGGCAATGTAACCATCCACAGAATGATAAGGCACACCGCACATAGGCATTCCCTCTTGGCGTTTAGTCAAGGTAATATTCAATTCACGGGACGCAGTGATTGCAT
Organism: uncultured Phascolarctobacterium sp.; assembly: GCA_937906915.1. Taxonomy (GTDB): domain Bacteria; phylum Bacillota; class Negativicutes; order Acidaminococcales; family Acidaminococcaceae; genus JAHHUH01. The sequence goes on from CALCUU010000242.1 coordinate 973, forward strand.
CCTCAAAAAACATTTCGTAAAAATCTCCCAAACGGAAGAACAGCAAATCATTGGGGTGCTGTTCCTTAACAGCCAAATATTGCTGCACCATGGGGGTGTAATTAGCCATTATCTACCGCCTTACCTTTCACTAACCAGGTTTGTGCTGTATCAATCTTCACATAAACTTTGTCGCCTGCTTGGTAGGTTTTGCCTTCCAAGGGCCACAGTACCAGCTTGCCGGTACGGGTTCTACCATTCCAAACATCTTTATTTTTGCTGGGACC
>CALCUU010000243.1 GCA_937906915.1 uncultured Phascolarctobacterium sp.
GGCTGCGCTTACTGCCTTTGACGGAACTGTGCTTGTAGTAAGCCATGACCGTTACTTTGTAAACGAAGTTGCCAACCGTATTTGGGAGATTGAAGATTGCCAAGTAAAAGATTACAAGGGCAACTACGAATTTTATCAAGAAGAACGTGGGAAACAGGCAGCACTTCTTGCGGAACGAGAAGCTGAACTTGAAAAGCAAAGAGCCTATGCGGAACAGCAGGCTAAGAAAAATGCAGTGCAGGCTACTCCTGAAAAGGTGGAAGCAAAAAATAAACAACGTCGTTACAGTCCTGACGAAGCCAAAAAGCTTTTGCCTAAAGTTGAGTTGAGTATTCGTGAGCAGGAAGCAATGATGAAAATTTTAGAAATGAAGATGGCTGACCCTGCTAACCACGCAGACCCTGCCCAAAGTGCGGCAATGGCGGCGGAGCATGACGAGTACGAAAATAAAATTATGGAGCTTATGGAAAAATGGGAGCAACTGATGGAGGCGAGCGAAGGATGATGGACGACCGTTATTATATGCAGCTTGCCCTTGAAGAAGCTCGCAAGGCTGCGGAATTAGGAGAGATTCCCATTGGCGCAGTGCTTGTCCACGATGGGGAAGTGGTGTGTCGTGCCCATAATATGCGTGAAACTTGGCAAAGCGCTACTGCCCACGCAGAAGTTATTGTAATAGAAGAAGCCTGCAAAAAATTGGCACGCTGGCGTTTAAGTGGATGCACTTTGTACGTTACAGTAGAGCCCTGCCCTATGTGCAGTGGTGCTATAGTTAATAGTAGGATTGATAGAGTAGTTTACGGTTGCCCCGATGTGAAAGCTGGCGGTGCAGAATCTATTTTCAATATCATCACCAATCCTAATTTGAACCATTGCGCAGAAGTTGTCAGTGGTGTGTGCGAAGAAGAATGTGCTGGCGTAATGAAAGAGTTTTTCAAACGACGTCGCAAGGAGAACAAAATAAAGAAGCAGGAGCAGAAATGTGACTGCGGTTGTAATGAGTAAAAAATTACGCTATAATGATAGCGTTGCTTTTAAAATCGCATAAGTAAGAATTGGATAGAATTACCGTATAACAAGGCGGAACAAAATTGTGAAGCGAAGGCGTACTTGACGTACGTCGAGCAAGCAATTGCAGTTCCAACACAGTTAGACGGTGATTATAGACAATTCGCCTATGGAGATGTAGCGAAGTGGTCATAACGCGCCTGACTCGAAATCAGTTGTACCGCAAGGTACCGTGGGTTCGAATCCCACCATCTCCGCCAAGAAAATTATTCCCACTAACCGAAAGGTTGGTGGGTTCTTTGTTTTTTGTAACATTCGTATCATACTTTCTTTAAATTTTAGAAGCGTTACAGGCAAATTTGCCTAATGCAACTAACCTTTGATACAATATTTTAAATATGTTGTGTTTTAGGGGGCGTACTTATGAAAATTATAGATGTGTTAAATCAAGATAAAATAAATATTTCCTGCGAGCTTTTCCCGCCCAAACAAGGTGCGGAGCTGCAAAACGCATTGGACATTGTTGGCAAGATTGCGTTGGTGAAGCCTTCCTATATGAGCGTTACCTACGGTGCAGGGGGAACCTCCGTCGGACACACCGTTGCCATTGCCAAAGGAGTGCAGGATAACGGTATCCCTGCCTTGGCGCATTTGACCTGTGTAAAATCTGATGAAGCAAAAATTTTAGAGGTGCTCCAGCAATTGAAGGATAACGGAATTAGCAATGTACTTGCTTTGCGTGGCGATTTACCCGACGCGGTACACGATGGTTATTTTGCTCACGCCAGCGATTTGGCGAAGTTTGTCAAAGCAAATGGTGACTTCTGCGTAGGCGGTGCTGCTTACCCCGAAGGACATCCTGAAGCTGGAACTCTTGATAAGGATATTGAAAATACTAAATATAAAATTGATGCAGGCGTTGATTTTTTAGTGACCCAAATGTTTTTTGACAACACGGTTCTCTACAATTATATGTTCCGCCTGCTTTCCGCAGGTATTCACGTGCCCGTAGTTCCCGGTATTATGCCTGTGACTAACGCAGGGCAGATTAACCGAATTTGCCAGCTGAGTGGTACTAAACTTCCGCCTCAGTTCCGTGCCATTGTAGAAAAATTTGCGGATAAACCGGAAGCCTTAAAGCAAGCTGGTATTGCTTATGCTACGGGACAAATCATTGATCTTATTGCTAACGGCTTCAAGAACATTCATGTT
>CALCUU010000244.1 GCA_937906915.1 uncultured Phascolarctobacterium sp.
CTGGAAGGCGCGAAGCAGTGAAGCTTATGAAGCGACGGCGTACTGGACGTACGTCGAGCAAGTAATTTTTTGACAACAACGCTAGACAGTGCTTATCACGCGTTTTCTAAATTTTTATAAGTTCATACTCGCGAGTCCCCAAGCCAATTTTTTCTGCGTGTTCGAGACACATCTTCCATTCAGAATCAGGGCTGATGTTGTGGAAGTGGTCATGACCTTGGCAACCTTCTGCGTCTTTAGCAACAGCTTCACCCAAAACAGAGTTAGGCATAGGAGGAGCAGCACATACTAAATCAACACAAGCTTGGTCAAGAGCAACCGGGTCAAAGGAGGCCAGCATACCGATATCTGCTACAACGGGCGCATCGTTTTCGCCGTGGCAATCGCAGTAAGGAGATACGTCCACAATCAAGCTAATGTGGAAGTGAGGTCTACCGTGGCAAATAGCTTGCGCATATTCTGCCATCTTCTTGTTAAGATTATCAAGGCTTGCATCGTAAATGGTGTGGATTGCATCCATGGGGCAAATACCCAGGCAACGACCACAACCTACGCACTTAGTAACATCAATGGAAGCCTTACGGTCAGTAACAGAAGGTGCACCGTGAGCGCAAATATTTACGCAACGACCGCAACCGATACATTTTTTAGCATTAACCTTGGGATGACCGTCGTTGTGCATTTCCATTTTACCTGCACGGGAACCGCCGCCCATACCAATATTTTTAATGGCACCGCCAAAGCCTGCCATTTCGTGACCTTTGAAGTGAGTGAGAGAGATAAATACGTCCGCATCCATAATAGCGCGACCAATCTTCGCTTCTTTTACCAGCTCCCCATTATGTACAGGCACATAAGCTTCGTCAGTACCTTTTAAGCCGTCTGCAATGATTACGTGGCAACCGGTGCTGAACGGAGTGAAGCCATTTTCATAAGCGCTGTCGATGTGTTCCAACGCTTCTTTACGACGACCAACGTACAGGGTGTTGCAATCGGTAAGGAAGGGCTTGCCACCCAATTCTTTAATTACATCAACTACTGCTTTAGCAAAATTAGGACGCAGGTAAGAAATGTTACCGGGTTCGCCAAAATGAATTTTAATAGCAGCAAATTGCTTTTCAAAATTGATATCGCCAATGCCAGCTTTTTTAATCAGCTTTTGTAATTTTTGCGGAATGCTCATACCGCTGTGGGGAGTACGAAAATCAGTAAAATAAACTTTGGATTTTCCCATAATTATCCCTCCAACCAAATAATTTATACTTTATTTTAACATTTTTATAATAATCCGGGCAAATATAATTGTTCTATATGCACTTCCGGCTCACCAAGGTAACGTCCCGGAGCAAAGGTTCCGTGGCAATCGCTACCACCGCTAATCAAAAGCTTATGCTCATTGCAATATTGGAGCAAGGCTTTCGTCGCAGCCTCGTCGTGTCCGGAATGGAAGCATTCGTAGCCATCAAAGGCTTCTTCCCTAAGCATCGCCAAAACTTTTTCTAAACCAGGTCCGTGAAAACCACTTGCCGCGTGAGCACAAAGGGCAACACCGCCAGCCCCGTGAATTGTTTTGATAACCTCCGGAATGGACGGGAACTCCGGAAAAGCAAGGTCGTGCTCCTTCGTAAAGATGCGTTTAAAGAAATCTACCACGTCCACGCACAAGCCTTTATCAATTAAGTAGGCAAGACTACGCCAGCCCCCGCGCCGTCTGTCATAAGTATAATGCTCAAATTCTGCAACGCTTACGTCCCAACCGTCACGCTCAAGCATGGCGATACTGTCCACGTCCTTTTGGTCTAAGAGTGCTTCGTTGTGGTGGAGCAGTTCTAAAAGAGGCTTATTGGTAATGTCGATACCATAGCCTAAAATATGAAAGGATATATCATTTTTAGTAGAGCAAATCTCTGCGGCAGGAATAAATTTTAACCCTGCTTCTCTTGCCAAGCGTTGAGCTTCTGCCACATTGGCAACGCTATCATGGTCAGTAACAGCAAGAGCGCCAAGTCCAA
>CALCUU010000245.1 GCA_937906915.1 uncultured Phascolarctobacterium sp.
CGTATTTAATGGCAGCCTTATCGTTACCACCACGTCTTACGGGGAAAGCGCCCAGCAATTTGTAAATGGTACCAAGTACAGGCACGAAAAGCTCTGCCTTCGCCATAAATTTAACCTTGCGAGGAGCAGCAGTACCAAGTACAGGGGGGTCAAGTAAGCTGATATGGTTACAAGCCAATACCACAGGACCACTCATAGGCACATTTTCTTCACCTTTTACATCCATACGCAGGAAGATGGTAAAGAGTACCTTCAAAATAAATTTTACAGTAGCGTGAAAAATATCATACAGCATTTTCTTTTTCACCTACCAAATTCAAAATATAAGCGGTTACTTCGTCAATGTTCATATCAGAAGTATCCAAGTAAATTGCATCCTCTGCTTGACGCAGGGGGCTAATTTCGCGCTCCATGTCTTGCTTGTCGCGGGAAGCAATATCTGCTTGCAGTTGGGTTAAATCCACTTGCTCGCCTTTAGCAACCAGCTCTTTGTAACGGCGCATAGCACGTTCTTCCACGGTAGCGGTCAAGAAAATCTTAACATCTGCGTTGGGGAATACAACGGTGCCAATATCGCGACCGTCCATAAGCACGCCACCAGCTTCGCCCATACGGCGTTGTTGGTCAACCATGGCTTCACGCACAGCTCCGATGGCAGCCACACGGGAAACGTTGGCTGTTACCTCTGCACTACGGATAGCAGCAGTAACTTCGGTGCCGTCAACAAAAACTCTGTTTACGCTTGCTTCGGGCTTGAACTCGATTACCATTTCTTGGGACAGCTTGCTGATGAAAGCTTCGTCAAACTCTGCACCGGTTTGCAAAAACTTCCAAGCAACGCTGCGGTACATAGCACCTGTGTCAATATAGGCATAGCCTAATTTTTCTGCAGCAAGCTTGGCGATGGTGCTTTTACCTGCGCCAGCAGGACCATCAATTGCTACAACTAATTTTTTCATCTTACATACACCTTCTTATGAGGACGCAGCCACCCCTGCGGCATAACCGCTAGAGAAGGCAGCTTGCAGGTTAAAGCCACCGGTATAACCGTCAACATCCATAACCTCACCTGCAAAATACAGTCCTTGAATAAGTTTAGATTCCATTGTTTTGGGATTTATTTCTTTAACAGAAACACCGCCTGCGGTTACGATTGCTTCCGCAATGGGACGGGTTCCCGTAATGGGCACAACAAAATGCTTCAAAGTTTCCAGTAAACGCTTGCGTTCTTCACGGCTAATTTGGTTGATGAACTTTTCTTCATCTAAATAAGCCATATCGCAAACTACGGGGATAAGCCTTTGAGGCAGTAAATCCTTTAAGCCGTTTACAAGCTGTTTACGGCTGTAGGTAGTAAAGTCACGTTGAATACGTGCGTCAAGCTTTTCTTCGCTTAATGCAGGCTTCAAGTCAATGGCAAGCTCAACCTCCATACCCTTGGACAAAGCCTCTGCCGCCATATTACTTAAAGAAAGAATAATGGGACCACTTACGCCAAAATGGGTAAAGAGCATTTCACCAAAGTCATCGGTAAGCTTTTTGCCGTCACCGTAAAGGGTTGCACGCACATTACGCAGGGATAAGCCTTGCAAATCGTCAACGTAGGCATAATCACTAACCAGCGGAACAAGGGAAGGCTTTAAGGGTACAATGGTATGCCCCACCTTCGCCGCCAGCTTAGCGCCACCGCCATCACTACCCGTACCGGGGTAAGAAGCACCGCCTGCGCAGAGGATAACCTTATCTGCTACGAAGTAACCGTTAGTAGTCTTAACACCTGTAGCCACACCGTCTTTAGTAGTAATTTCCGTTACCTTGCAATCGGTAAGCAGCTTGCCACCGTATTGGGTGTAAATTTTAACGAGGGTATCTACAACGTCCTTCGCCTTGTCGCTTACAGGGAACACCCTGTTGCCACGTTCAACCTTGGTTTCCAAGCCATTGCATTCCAAAAGGCACACAATGTCATCGTTGCTGAACTGGCGCAAGGCACTGTTCAAGAAACGTCCGTTACCGGGAATGTTCTTGATAATATCCTGCAGCTCGCCTGCGTTAGTAATATTACAGCGTCCTTTGCCGGTAATAAGCATCTTCTTACCGGGCTGACGCATTTTTTCAATGATAGTTACATCTGCACCATAGGTAGCAGCAGCAATGCCTGCAAGTAAGCCTGCAGCACCGCCACCAATAATGATTACCTTACTCATAAGCGAGCCGCCTTTTTAAGTTCTGCCAGCTCTTGCTCACTAAGCTCACGATATCTACCCTTGCCCAAGCCGTTGATGGTCAAATTAGCCATCTTGGTACGTTTCAGTTCACGTACGGGGAAGCCAATGAAGTCGCACATACGGCGTACTTGACGGTTTCTACCTTCGTGAATGGTAATGTTGAACAGGGTATTATTTTTTTCGTGGTCATAGGCAATCAAATTTACGAAAGCAGGAGCAGTCATACCATCTTCCAGCTTTACGCCTACACGCAGTAAATCTAATTTTTCTTGGGGCACGATACCGGGAACCTTAACCACGTAGGTCTTATTAACCTCGTGACTGGGGTGCATCAGCTTTTGTGCCAGCTCGCCGTCATTGGTCAGGAGCAGTAAGCCTTCGGTGTTGTAGTCAAGACGACCAACGGGGAACACACGTTCCTTGCTGTCTTGTACGAAGTCAGCAACGGTACGTCTGCCTTGGGGGTCGCTCATGGTGGTAACAACTCCACGAGGCTTATTGAACAGGTAGTACACCTTGCTTTCCAGCTTGATGGGCTTGCCATCAACGGTAATGCGTGCCTTCTTAGGGTCAACCTTAGTGCCAAGCTCGGTAACAAGCTTGCCGTTGACACGCACTCTACCTGCGGTTATAACCTTTTCAGCTTCGCGACGGGATGCTACACCAGCCGCAGCCAAAACTTTTTGTAAACGTTCTTCCATCTAAATAACTCCTTTGCAGAGTTCAGTTTATAAATTTTCCAGAGGCAGGGTTTGTTGTCCGTTCTCCTCTAATTCTGCGAGGGTGGGTTCAACAATCTCTTCCGGATAATCATCTAAATTAGCGGTTTCCGGATTGGGTAAATCACTTAAAGATTTCATCCCAAACACGGTTAAAAATTTATCAGTGGTTGCGTAAAGAATGGGGTTACCAATGGATTTCTTTCTGCCAGCTTCTGCAATAAGTCCCAAATCCAGCAAGGTATTGACAACGCCATCTACCTTTACCCCACGGATGGCTTCCATCTCGGCACGGGTAACAGGCTGCTTAAAAGCAATAATGGCAAGGGTTTCCATACCAGCGTTGGTCAATTTTACCTCTTTATTTGTTTCCAGTTGAGCAAGCAAGGTGTAGTATTCCGGTTTGGTAACCAGCTGGTAGCCACCGGCAATTTCACGCACCATTAAACCGCGGTTTTCTGCTTCGTAAGCTTTGGTCAGCGTTGCCAAAAGCTCCCACACTTGGGGCTTTTCAATTTGCAAAAGCTCTGCAATCTCACTAACGGAAATTGGCTCCCCTGCAGTAAAAAGCACTGCCTCCAAGGCTCCTTGTAAATGGTCATAATACATGCCTACTCTTCTCCCTGTTTAGCAAAAATATAGATTGGGGCAAACTGCTCGCTTTGAGAAATGGTAATACTGCCCATCTTCAAAAGCTCCAATACGCCTAAGAAGGCTGCCACCTTCTCACCTCTAGCACCTACGGCAAACAGGTCGCTAAGCCTAAAACCAGCGGCGGTTGCCTTTAAGCGGTCAAGGATTTCCGTCATCTTCTCCTGCACGCTAAAGGCTTGAGGCTCTACAAAGGCAACGGGTTTATCTTCCTCGTTGACAATGCCAGCCAAGGCAAGGAGCAAATCACGGATGTGGTATTGGGGCAGGTTAAGCTGCACGCAGCCTTCAAAGTAAGGCTTGCGGTAAAACATCTTACCAGCGGTAGCCTTCATCTCTAAAAGGGCAGCAGCACAGCGTTTAATCTTGCGATATTCCACCAACATTTCTACCAGCATTTGACGAGGGTCTGCCTCTTCGTCCTCGCCTGCCGCAACCTCTTTAGGCAGCAGCATACGGGACTTAATTTGCAGGAGGGTTGCTGCCATAACGAGGAACTCGCTGGCAACCTCCATATCAAACTCGCTCATCTGGCGCAGGTAGCTAATGTACTGCTCCGTAATAGAGACGATGGGGATATCATAAATATCAATTTTATCTCTTTCAATTAAGTGCATCAAAAGGTCTAAGGGCCCTTCAAAATCACTTACTTTAATAGATAAATTAGCCATAAATTACCAAATGTTCATTGCGGCTTTGATTTCAGCCATGTTCTTTTCAGCTTCTACACGAGCACGTTTAGCGCCGTATTCCAGAACTTCCTTGATGTAACCGGGTTTCTTGGACAGCTCTTCACGTTTGATGTGGATATCTGCCAGCATGGAGTTCATTTTTTCAGCTAACATTTTTTTGCATTGTACGCAACCAATGGAGCCAGCACAGCATTGTGCAGCAATGTTGTTTGCTTCTTCAGTGTTGAACACTTTGTGGAATTGGTAAACGATACATACATTGGGGTCACCGGGGTCGGTTTTCTTAATGCGTTTCGGGTCGGTAGTCATCATGCGCACTTGTTGCCACAGTTCTTCTGCAGAAGCACCAAAGGGAATGGTGTTGCCATAGGACTTGGACATTTTGCGACCGTCGATGCCCGGCAGAACCTTAGCTTTGGAGTAAACTGCTTGGGGTTCCGGGAACACTTCTTTTTTATACATATAGTTGAAGCGGCGCACGATTTCGCGGGTCAGCTCCAGATGTGCAGATTGGTCTTCGCCTACGGGTACGCAGGTTGCTTTGTAGAGCATAATATCTGCTGCCATCAAAACAGGGTAGCCCAAGAAGCCATAGGTGTGCAAATCTTTGTTAGTGCCTTCAAGGTCACGAATCTTGTCTTTATAGGTCGGTACACGTTCCAGCCAGCCAAGCGGAGTGCTCATACCAAGGAGCAGCGCCAGTTCAGCGTGTTCTTTAACGTGGGATTGTACGAAAATAACGTTCTTTTCCGGGTCAAGACCAGCGCTCAACCAGTCGATAGCCATTTCCATAACGTTTTCTTGCAGCTTGGAAGTATCCGCATAAGAGGAAGTCAAAGCGTGCAAATCAACGATGGAAAAGAAGCATTCATATTCATGTTGCAAGCGTACCCAGTTTTCCAATGCGCCCATATAGTTACCCAAATGGAAACGACCGGAAGGCTGCATACCACTAAAAATTCTACCTTTGTTCATCATAAAAACCCCTTTACAAATTTATTCTAAAATACTATTCCTAACAATGAACTTACTAAAACCATATACATTCTCGCCAGCGGATTGATAATCCAGCCCATAGCACCGGTCAGCACCAGCGCAAAGAGAATATACATACCATATTGCCCTACGAAATTATCAAACTTCCACGCTTGATACGGAGGCAACATTACGGAAACAAGCTTGCTACCATCCAAAGGAGGAATGGGCAGCAGATTAAAGAAAGCAAACCATACGTTGTAAAGCTGCATCCACAAAAGGAATTTGTACATGCCCTCGCCCATTAAGCCCAGCTTGGTTAAGAGTGCTGCCATAAAGGCTGCCAAGAAGCAGGCAAAAAGGTTGGAAGCAGGACCAGCCAAGGAAACCTTGATAATTCCTTCCTTACGGTTGCGGAAATTATTTTGGTTAATTGCCACAGGCTTAGCCCAACCAAAGCCCACAAGTACGAGAAGCATGGCACCCATTACGTCAAGGTGCGCCATGGGATTAAAAGTAAGTCTACCCATGTGGCGCGGGGTGGGGTCACCCATTGCATCTGCACATTGTGCGTGAGCGTATTCGTGAATGGTTATAGCAAACAACAACGCAGGAATGCGATATATCATTGTGCTAAAATCTAACATAAAAACCTCCAAGTCTTTAATAGAACAATTATACCAAAAAATTCAGGAAAAAGGAATGCAGGGTAAGAAAAAAGGCTCCGCATCTCACGAAGCCTTTAGTCATTTTAAAAACACTATTCAATTTTACAACGCTTCCTTGAACACGCTGCCACCAATGAACTCACGCAGGAGGGAGTTGTTAGGAATAACGTCATCCTCCATGGATTTAACGTGCTTCAACAAGCGAAGCAGCCTTTTGGCAATCATATAGGGTCTGCCGGATTCGCGAGGCACTGCTTCCAAAAGAGGCTCTGCGTATTTTTTGATAACAGCCATTTCGTAGATAAGGTTGGTGTTCATAATTACATCAGCACTGCATTGGAAGGGGAAGATGTATTTTTCTTCACCCTCGCGTACGTCTGCCCAACGGGACAAAGTAGCTACTGCGTCGTGGCTACGGAACTGACTATCACGAACCATACGACGGAGCAAACGCACGTCAGTAGTGTTGATGCGGTTGTATTGGTCAAACGCCAAGGGAACCAAGGCGCTAACGTAAATCTTGATTTTGTTTTCTGCAGGAATGGCAGAGGTCAACTTATCGTTCAAACCGTGGATGCCTTCTACCAAAAGCACGGAGTTTTCTGTCAGCTGCAGTTCGTTGCCACGGTATTCACGCAAGCCAGTTTGGAAATTATACTTAGGAATCTTAACCCTTTCGCCGTCCAAGAGACGCTTCAAGTGAGCGTTGAACAGTTCTAAGTCAATGGCATCAACAGTTTCAAAATCGTAGTCACCATTGGGTTTGCGAGGAGTGTCCACCCTGTTCACGTAGTAATCGTCCATAGAAATTGGTATGGGACGAATACCGTTGACCGCCAGTTGGATACTAATGCGTTGGGTAGAGCTGGTTTTTCCGGAAGAAGAAGGACCTGCGATGAGGATAATCTTAATTTTGTCGCGATGCTTGGCAATTTCATCAGCAATGGCAGCAAACTTTTTCTCGTGCAGCGCTTCTGCCATTTGGATAATCTTATCCTCTACACCCATTTCAATATAACGATTCAGCTTGGAAATGGTATCGCACTTAATCATGGCTGCCCACTCTTCCGTTTCACGGAAGGCAGCGTTCAGTTTAGTAAGGTCTTTAAAATTGATAAGCTCCTTCCAATCGCTAAAGGCAGGGTAATCAAGGACGAAGCCTTCTTCAAAGGGCACAATACTAAAATCAGTAATGTAACCTGCGTTAGGACAAAGGGCTCCGAAGAGGTAGCCTACTCTATCGCCCAATGAATAAACTGTTACCAAATCATCGTCAGCAATATTGCACAGCATAGGCGCCAAGTCTTCATTGCAAAGGTGTCCGTATTTTTCCAAAGCTTCTGCCTTAGTAATGCGCAACAGTTGAATGGGAGCCTTTTCTTCCACCAGCTTACGCATCTCTGCTTCCACAAGCTTCATCTCTTTAGCGCTCAGCTTCTTCTCACTTTTAAAGGAGCAGTTCAGCGCGCTACCCAAGGTGTTGTGCACCTCAATATCCACGTCAGGATAAAGACGTTTAGCAGTTACAAGAAACAGGAAGAGCAAAGTGCGCACGTACACGCGCATACCATCCTCGCCTTGCAATTGGATAAAATCTACAGTGCCATCACAGTCAAGAGGCGCCTGTAAATCTATGGTCTCGCCGTTAAAAACGCCTTCAACTATGGGTGTTGCAAAATCCTTAGCAAATTCCTGCGCAAGCGGAAGTAAGGTGGTGCCAGCTTCCACTTGTCGAGTTTCATTATTATATAAAGTTAATGTAATCATATATATCTAAGTCTCCCTTAAAAACGTTAGAAGTGCCGGAAGACGCGAAGCAGCGTAGTTTACGCAGCGATAGCGTACTAAAGCGTACACAGAGCAAGTAAACTAGCTGCGACAAAGTATAACGGTGCTTATAACGTTTTTACTCGCCTACAGATTGCATAGCAGCCATAACCTTCGCCGCCATACCCCTAATTTTAGCTACAGGCACTGCGCACACAGCAATACGCACGCCAGCAGCCAAGGGAACTGCGAAGATGTTATCTTCGTGTAATTTTTCGCAGATAGCGTCAGGATTTTTCGCAGGAATGGACAGGAAGAAGCCTGCTACATAGGGCAGCATGGGCAAGCCACATTCTTTTGCTTCTTGGGTGAAGATGTCAGCACGAGCCTTAATCATTTGGTAGTAATCGTCACGTTCCTTGCAAACTGCTGCAAGCAAATCAACATCATTGTAAATTACGGACAAGGTGCGCATTGCAGGACGGTTAATGTTGGACCAGGTTGCACGGCTGGTGTATTGGTTGATATCTGCAAATTCTTTGATAACTTCTTCGCTGGAGGATACGCCAATCATTGCGCCGGTACGTTGACCATAAAGGGTAAAGCCTTTGGACATACTATAGCCAACAATGGTCAAGATATTTGCCGGCAAACCGCCCAGCTTCTTGAAGATTTTGCGTACTTCTTCTTTTTCGCCTGCGTAGTCAATGTAAGCTACGTCAAGGAAAAGGATAATGTTCTTGCCAGTGGTAGCAGCTTCTTTAAGCACGCCAAGTACACCGTCCATATCTTCTTCGCTCAAAGAATAACCAGTGGGGTTATGAGCAGGAGTGTTCAAAATATAGAGCAGGTTGTCTTGTTTAGCAAGGAGCTCGTCAACCTTTTCTTTTAATGCAGGCAGGTTGAATTTATTATTTTCGTCCAGCATTTTGTAGGTGGTAAAGTTGCGGTGCATATCAGCGCACAGCACTTTGTACGCACCCCAGAACCAGTCGGAGCAAAGCACGGTATCGCCTTCGCTTTGGTAGTTCCAAATTGCATGGTGAATTGCACCGGTGCCACCAGCAGTAGCAACAGCAGCAATGTGTGCGTCCGGACGAGATTCGCCGAAAGCAGCGGTAACAACGCCTTCCAAATATTCGGGCAAGCCGGAGATGGGAGCGTAAGCAATCAGTTCGTTAGTTGCCAAGCTACGATATACCTTTTCTACGGTAGGCAGGCACACCAAGTTTTCATTTTCATC
>CALCUU010000246.1 GCA_937906915.1 uncultured Phascolarctobacterium sp.
CACGCAAGCCCTTATGTGGAGAATGCGTGTTGCGTGAAGAGTGTTCGTTTAAAGAAAAGAATTTATAAAAATTACAAGAGCAAGGTGCAAAGCACCTTGCTCTTTGCTATGTAATGGTATATAATCTCCTTAGAAAACGGGTGAGCACCTACCGACAGTCAGGCTATTTGGTCTGACTGTTTTTGTTTTAGTAGGAAGTTATCATTTTAGGAGGAACTAATAATGTGGAATATGCTGTGGCCTGTACTGGTAGTAGTAGGGGCAAATACAATTTACAATATCTCAACCAAGTCTACGCCTGCCAACGTCAATGCCTTTGCTTCTTTGGCAATGACCTACGTGATGGCGGCGCTTAGCTCCGTAGTTTTATTCTTCTTGACTTCGGATAGCAAGAACCTTTTGGCAGAGCTTGCCAAGACCAATTGGACAGCTTACGCTTTGGGTGTGGCAATTATTGGTTTGGAATTTGGTTATATTTGTATTTATCGTGCTGGCTGGAAGATAGGCGTTGCTTCTTTAGTGGCAAATATTTCTTTAGCCTGCGTGCTGCTTGTAGTAGGCTACTTCTTTTATAAAGAGGTTATTACCTTGAAGCAACTGCTTGTTTTGAAAATAATATTCCATTAATTAGAATACCTTATACTCATTTAAAAGATTTAACTATTAAAGATTTGTTATTAGAAACTAGTCAGTTTATTGTAAAATAAAAAATGCTTGCTCAGTGTAGAGAAGTGTTTGCAAATAAAAATGTCTTATAAAAACTAAAGCTCCCTCTTGCGAGGGAGCTTGTTGCGTTTTTAAACGAAGTTTCTTATTTGAAGAAGATTGCTTTGTAACCCATTACGAAGATGTAAAGTACTACGAGGGGCAGTACATAGGTTACATAACCGCGAATCCATTTGGGGAATTTAATACCGTTACCAGCATCAGCTTCTTTAATGAAGTTATCCCAACCCCAACCATAACGGCTGGTGCAGAATGCCAGGTAAACCAAGCTGCCCAGCGGGAGCAGGTTGTTACTTACGATGAAGTCTTCAAGGTCAAGAACGCAGGTGCCTTTGCCCAAGGGTTGGAAGCCGCTCCATACGTTGAAGCCTAATACGCAAGGCATGGAAAGCAGGATGATTGCGATGGACATGATGCGAATGGTTTTTTGACGATCCCATTCGGTGAGTTCGCTTACCATACAAACGATGTTTTCAAATACAGCGATTACAGTAGAGAGCGCTGCAAAGAGCATGAACAGGAAGAACAAGGTGCCCCAGAAGTGACCGCCTGCCATGGAGTTGAATACGTTAGGCAGAGTTACGAAGAGCAAACCAGGACCGCCGCCAGGATTTACACCAAAGCTCATGCAAGCCGGGAAGATAATCAAACCGGAAGTGATTGCTACGAAAGTGTCGAGAATCATAATCCAGATAGATTCGCCAGTCAAGGATTGGTCTTTTTTAATGTAAGAACCAAAGATTGCCATGGAGCCGATACCCAAGGACAGGGTAAAGAAGGATTGACCCATTGCTGCGAAGACAGCTTCTTGGTTAATTTTGCTGAAGTCAGGAAGCAGGTAGAATTTCAAGCCTTCTGCGCTGTTGGGGAGCATAATGGAGTTTGCAGCCAAAACTACAATCAATACCAAAAGGCAAGCCATCATATTTTTGGTAATGCGTTCTACGCCTTTTTGTACGCCCATGTAGCAAACGCCCATACCAGTTGCGGTCATGAGAATCATATTGAAGGTCATTGCCACGGGGTCACCCAGCAAGCTACCGAATACACCGCCAATTGCGTTGGCATCAAGACCCATCAAATCGCCTTTTGCCATTTTGTACAGGTAGTAGGACATCCAACCGGAAACGGTGGTGTAGAACATCATCAGAACTACGTTGCCGGTGATGGCAGCGTATTTAAACAAGTGCCATTTAGTTCCTTTGGGTTCCAAAATGTCAAAGGATTTTGCCGCACTGCGTTGGCTGGCACGACCAACGGAGAATTCTGCAACCATGATGGGCAAGCCCAAGATGAGCAAGAAGATTAAGTACATAAGTACGAAGGAAGCACCACCGTATTGACCGGTGATGTAAGGGAAGCGCCATACGTTACCTAAACCGATTGCGCAACCAGCAGAAATTAGGATAAACCCTAATCTAGACGAAAAAGTCTCTCTTTCCAAAATAAACATCCTTTCCTTTTGAAGAATACTTCGTTTTATTATAGTATTCTCTACATTATATAGTATTTACGTGCTATTGGCAATTAAATACTGCTTTAGAAAGAATTAAATTGGATAGAGAGACTTTTGAGTTTAAAGGTTAGCTAAGAATTACACTTTATGTACGAGAGCCGCAGCCATTTCACGCAGGTTGGGCTTCATAATTTTGCCAGTGCCGTTTTTAGGCATTTTTTCGATGAAGAAGTAGTGGCGGGGAACTTTGTACAGTGCCAAATGGTCGAGGAGGTATTTACGGATTGCTTTTTTGTCGCCTTCCATACCTTCTTTGAGAACGATGAAAGCACATACAGCTTGACCACGGAGGCTGTCTTCAACACCAACTACTGCACATTCCAGAACTTCCGGAAGGGTGTAGATAACTTCTTCAACTTCACGGGGATATACGTTTTCGCCACCAAGGATAATCATATCTTTGGAACGGTCAACGATGAAGATGTAGCCTTCGTCGTCCATATATGCCAAGTCGCCGGTGTGGAGCCAGTTGTTACGCAGGGTTTCAGCGGAAGCTTCCGGTTGGTTCAAGTAACCGAGCATTACGTTGTAGCCTTGTACGCACAATTCGCCAACAGTACCGTTAGGAAGTTTGGTGTCGTTTTCGTCGTGGATTTCTACTTTAACGTAGGGCAGTGCCAAGCCGATGGAACCAACTTTGATTTTATCGCCAGGGTTTACTGCGCAAACGGGAGCAGCTTCGGAAAGACCGTAGCCTTCTTGGGGGTATTTGCCAAATTTTTCTTTGAAGGCTTTGGAAAGGTGAGCCGGAAGCGGAGCACCACCACTTACGAACCAGCGCAGGGATGCCAGATGTTCAGGTTCCGCAGCGCGCAGGAACATTTGCGCGAAGGTGGGGATACCGCAGAATTGGTCAACCTTGTGGGTTACGATAAGGCGCAGGATTTCTGCAACGTTGTAGTTGTCTTGGATAACGATTGCGCCACCTTTAAGCATGGGACCAGCTACGCATACAGTCCAGCCGAAGCAATGGTGCATGGGCAGTACGCAGAAAGCTTTGTCTTTCGGTTCCATGGAGATTGCGTTGGTGAAGCTGTGAATGTTAGCGATAATGTTTTTATGGGAAAGCATTGCACCTTTCGGGTTACCGGTGGTACCACTGGTGTAGATGATGGTGCAGCATTCGTCTTCGTGCATTTTTACAGGAGCAGGAACAGCTTCCGGAGCATTTGCGATTTCAGCAAAGGTGAGTTGTGCAACGCCGGAGTATTCGCGTTTTTCCAAAGCTGCTTCCAAATCCAAAGCTTCTTGGGTCATGAGCAGTTTGATGCCTGCATCTTTAAGGATGAAGGAAGTTTCAGTGGGGGACAGCATAAAGTTGATGGGTACAACGATTGCACCAACTTTAGTGATTGCGTGATAAGCAGTTACAAATTCAGGGCAGTTCTTGCTGAACAGACCAACGGTGTCGCCTTTTTGCACGCCTTTAGCTTG
>CALCUU010000247.1 GCA_937906915.1 uncultured Phascolarctobacterium sp.
TGGTAAGGAATAACATTCCTACAATAATTAAACAGGACTGCTTACGCAGTCCTGTTTTTATTTCACAAACTTGTTACTTACAGTACCTACTTTGGTCAAATTCATTTGCTATTATATAACCAAGGAAGAACTAAACCTTGAAAAAAGTTTAGAGCTTCCCAAGTAGAACAACATCTTTTCATCATACACCTCTCCTTTAAAAAGCGCTGTGCCCGCCAAGCACAGCGTTCTTTTTTGAAACGCGTCATAGTCACTAAATTAAAAGTCTAAGGTAATTATCAAACTTGAGTTTGAATTTGCTTGTATATTGTGCTAAAATATTTACGGATGCTACCATAACGGTAGGCGGTTTGTCCTTCTACGGAGGGACTGCGACCCTCCGATTACATAGAAATCCCTTTGGGAAATCTTCTTTTGGAGGGATGCCAATGACTATCGAACTTCTCCTTGCTGTTCTCAGCTTTGGAATTGGAACTTTTGGTCTTGGCTATATGATTGGTCAAAACCATTCTAAAACGCAAAAGTAACCGCCAAGCCTGCTAAACTGTGCGGTTACTCTTGTAACTAAACTATTTATGGGATGAACCGTCTATCGGTAGCATTCCTTTTTTCAAGTATATTCTATAACAATCTTAAATAAATTGTCAAGAAAACACAAAGAGCGTGCTCTCGCACGCTCTTAATTTTTATACGAATTTTTAGTTAGCCATATTCTTCTTGCATTCCGGACAAACTCCGAAGAAATAAAACTGATGTCCTGCAATATCGTAGCCACTTAATTTTTCAGCCTCTTTCACTAAAGCAAGGCTGTCCAAATCATTCAGGTCATCTACACGACCACAGCTAATACATTGGATATGGTGGTGAATACTGGTATCAGCATCGTAACGCATGCTGTCCTCACCGGTATTAAGAATTTGAATTACGTTAATCTTGTGCAAAATTTCTACCGTCTTGTAAACAGTAGCAAAGCTCATAGACGGATACTTGGGCTGTAAAACGCTAAAGAGCATTTCAGCATTGGGGTGACTTTTAGTTGCGGCCAAGGCTTCGTACACTGCTAAACGTTGGGGAGTAACCTTGTAACCATTAGCGCGCAAAACATCGCTCAATTGTTGACTGTTAAGCATGGTCTTTCCTCCTTTTCGATTATTTTAACATCTTAATAATCTTTATTATTTATTTTATCTCACGTTTTTTATTTTTGTCAATCAATAATTATTACAGGAATTGATTTTCTGTTATAATAGAGCTATGAAAAATTTGGAGGTCTCTTATGGAAAAAATAATCAACGCCCTAGCCCGCGAATTAAATATTAAACCTAAGCAAGCAGAAGCTACCGTCCAGCTTCTTGATGAAGGCAACACTGTCCCCTTCATTGCCCGCTACCGCAAAGAAGCAACCGGTTCTTTAGATGAAGAACAAATCCGTACCATTGAAGAACGCTTGGCGTACCTGCGCAATTTAGAGCAACGCCGCCAAGAAATCTTGACCGCCATTGCTGCTCAAGAAAAACTTACTCCTGAACTGGAAGCTGCCATTAACTCCGCAGAAAAAATGCAAGCCTTGGAAGATTTGTATCTGCCTTATCGCCCTAAACGTAGAACCCGTGCCCAGATTGCTCGCGAAAATGGTTTGGAGCCTTTGGCACAGCTCATCGAAGAACAAGGCAAGCCCTTACTGCCCTTGGAGCAATTGGCAAGTATGCACATTGATGAAGAAAAAGGTATTGCAACCGTTGAAGATGCTTGGCAAGGCGCCTGCGATATTGTTGCAGAAAACATTAGCGACAGTGCGGACGTGCGCAAGCTTTTACGTCGCGAGCTGTGGAATGCAGGGGAACTTGTTTCCGAGCTTATCATTGACGAGAAGGACGCTCCTGAATTTTTGCAGTATCGTGATTACAGCGAGCCTGTCCGTCAGCTTCCTCCCCACCGCATTTTGGCAATGAACCGTGGCGAAGATAAAAAGGCGTTGAAAATCAGCCTCCGTTGTCCCGACGAAAAGCTTATCGCCAAGGTTGCCCAAAAACTTAAACTGAACGAGCATAGTCCTTTCTATAATTATTACCACGAAGCTTTGACCGACAGCTACAAACGACTGCTCTTCCCCTCTCTCGAACGTGAACTGCGTAACGAGCTGACGGAGAAAGCCGAAAAGCAAGCTATCTCCGTTTTCGCCGCCAACTTGCGCCAACTGCTTTTGACCCAGCCCATTAGTGGTCACACTGTCCTCGGACTTGACCCCGGTTACCGCACAGGCTGCAAAACCGCAGTCATTGACCCCAACGGTCGCATTCTTGCCACCACCGCCATGTATATTACTGGTAGCAAGCATCAACAGGAACAGGCAGAAAAGCAATTTGTCGAGCTGATGAAGAGGTATAAAATTACCCTCATTGCCATTGGCAACGGTACTGCTTCCTACGAAACGGAGCAGTTCACTTCCCAAATGCTGGAAAAATACAGCTTCGATGCTGCTTACATCATCGGCAGTGAAGCAGGAGCTTCCGTTTACTCCGCTTCTAAGCTGGCGCGTGAGGAGCTTCCCGATTTAGACGTTTCCCTCCGTGGCGCAGTATCCATTGCCCGTCGCGTGCAAGACCCGCTGGCAGAGCTTGTTAAGATTGAACCGAAAGCCATCGGTGTTGGGCAATACCAGCACGACGTAAACCAAAAGGAACTGACCCAAACCTTGGGTAGCGTTGTAGAAAGCTGCGTTAACCACGTTGGCGTAGAGCTGAACACCGCTTCCCCCTCTCTCCTCAATTATGTTGCCGGAGTTTCCAGCACTGTTGCTAAAAATATCATTGCTTATCGTGACGAAAAGGGTTCCTTCAAAAGTCGTAAGGAGCTTTTGAAAGTTGCTCGTCTTGGCCCCGCAGCCTTTACCCAATGCGCAGGCTTCCTCCGCATCGCAGGTGCAGCTAATCCTTTGGACAACACCTCCGTCCACCCTGAAAGCTATGCTCTCGCCGAAAGTATCGTTGCTGAATTAGGCTTCCAGCTTAAAGATTGCAGTACTTCCGCTTTGCAAGAGGCTGCCCAAAAAGCCAACGCTGAAAATTTAGCGAAAAAGCTTAACGCAGGCGTGCCTACTGTTACGGATATCCTCGCTGCTCTCGCTCGTCCCGGTCGTGACCCTCGCGAAGATGCTCCTGCGCCCATGACACGTAAGCACGTTACCAAGCTGAGCGATTTAGCAATTGGTAGCGTTGTAAAAGGCAAGGTGCAAAACGTAGTAGACTTTGGCGCTTTCGTAGATATTGGTCTGAAAGTTAGCGGTCTTATTCATAAAAGCGAGCTGAGCGTGAAATACTTCCGTCATCCGCTGGACGTAGTTGCCGTGGGCGATATCGTTGAAGCAGAAATCATCAGCATTGACGAAGCACGTAACCGCATTGGCTTGAGCCTGAAACGCTTAGAACAAAAGAAAAAATAAATTTTAAAACTTATGTCCCTCAAAACAAAATGTTTCACGTGAAACATTTATAAATGAAGAAAAGGTGCAGTCTAATCCAGACTGCACCTTAATTTTTTACTATTATATTATTCTACACTTCTCAGCTCGTAGGACTTACCAGTCAAGCAACGAGCACCATTTTCTGTAATAACGTAAGTGTTTTCTGTGCCAACCAAGCCAATGCCGGGCAAAGCAATCTTAGGTTCAACGGCAAAGGTCATGCCAACCTGCAAGGGTTCTTTAAAACCTCTAGCAATGGCAGGAGCTTCGTCCATAACAAGACCAATGCTGTGACCAAGGAACTTGCCACCGTTCATAAAGTTGTCGCCATAAATATTGTCGAACTTATCCATAGGAACAGTGTACAAATCTTGGATGGGAGTACCGGGCTTCATCATTTCCACAACCTGAGCTTCCAATTCCAAGCAACGCTTTTGCGCGTCAAGGATAACGTCCTTGTTGGGGTCCTTGTTAATGTCGCCATAGTAGTAGGCAACGGTTTTATCAGTGTTGTAGCCGTCAAAGCCACAGGGAATGTCAAGGTAAACGATGCTGTTAGGCTCCAGCTTGCGGAAAGCATTACCAATGGATTGCAAAGCAATGCAGGTACCAGGAGGACCGCCAGGTCCGTCAAAGGCACAACGCTCTAAACCGCTTT
>CALCUU010000248.1 GCA_937906915.1 uncultured Phascolarctobacterium sp.
TGCAATCAAGGCATCAATTACACGGTCAACATTACCGCCTGCCAAATAGTGTGCTTCCAGCTGGTCAACATTTACGTCCAAGCCAGCCTTGTTGGCTTTAATAAGAGGCAGTACGATTTGAGCAGCAGGCACGCGACGCAAGCGCATACCAATCAAATCAATAATGCTTACGCTTACGCCCGCAGCAATGGCAGAAATCCACAAGCCCACAGGCACAAAATTTAAGAACACCATAACGCCAATAATAGTAGCAATGATAGAAAAGCCACTACCAAAAACATAATTAGCTAATTCAAACATTTACTTCACTCCAATCTCTTGGTCTAAAAATTTTTCATAGTATTAGTATATCAAATAATGAAGCGTTAAACAAAATAAAAATAACCGTGCTGGTTTCCCAACACGGTTATCGTTAATATTATTTTGCGAGTAATTCTCGAACCATGGCATTGATACGTTTGCCATCAGCACGACCTTTAGTCTTTGCCATTACAGCAGGCATTACCTTACCCATATCTTTGGGACCGGTAGCACCAACTTCAGCTACAACCTCAGCAACGATAGCACGAAGCTCGTCGTCACCAAGAGCTTCCGGAAGATATTTTTTGAGAATCTCAATCTCTTCCTTAGCTTGGGCAACCAACTCATCACGTCCAGCCTTTTGGAATTCTTCCAAAGAGTCTTGACGCATTTTAACCTCTTTCATCAACACAGCAAGAACTTCATCATCGCTCAGCTCTTGTTTATTGTTGATTTCTACGTTCTTGATATTGGCACGAACCATACGAATTACAGCGAGACGAAGTTTTCCGTTCTCTCTGTCTTTCATAGCTTCTTTCATATCAACAGTTAATTGGTCTTTTATAGACATAACGTCCACCTCCAATTATCTGGTTTTACGTTTTCTAGCTGCTTCGGATTTTTTCTTACGGGCAACGCTCGGTTTTTCATAATGTTCGCGTTTTCTAACCTCAGAAAGAATACCAGCCTTTTGGGTTGCTCTTTTGAATCTGCGCAGTGCGCTGTCTAAAGTTTCGTTTTTGCCAACTTTAATTTCTGCCATCTGTTCTCCCTCCCTCCACACACTTAGGGAAGTGTATCTGCAATTTATTGTTATTTGGGCGAAGTTCACCCAAAAACACTTACTGAACAATTATACAAGAAATTTCAAGTTATGTCAACGAATTTTAGCACGGAGGCCAACCTAAAGCTTTGCCGCCAATAACGTGGATATGGAGGTGATTTACAGTTTGTCCTCCATCTTCACCAGTGTTCATGACAACGCGGAAACCTTTTTCTGCGATGCCGGTTTTTTCAGCGATTTCCTTAACTTTGCCAAGCATATAAGCTACAATTGCAGGGTCTGCAGTGGTTACGTTAGCAGTGTGTTCCTTGGGAAGAAGCAGCACATGCACGGGAGCAGCAGGAGCTACGTCGTGAATGGCAAGCATTTTATCGTCTTCATATACTTTATTGGAAGGAATATCGCCTTTGATAATTTTACAAAAGATGCAGTTTTCGTCCATGGGAAAAACCTCCTCTAAAAATTGCTATAAGCACTTCTAACAATTTTTTAATTTTTAATAAAATATTCTACTTAAATTTATAAATTCCTGCTATACCAGCTCGCCCACAAGGAAGTCCTCTTGTACGCCAACGATTTTCACTTTAGCAATCTCTCCACACAAATTAGCAGGAGCCTTCACGATGACACGTTGGTAGCTGCTGATTAAGCCTTCGATGTGCTCGTCGTCAACAGGCTGTTCAAAAAGCACTTCGCTTTCAGTTCCTACTGCTTTCTCCAAGCAGGCGTGGAACATTTTTTCATCAAGCGCGCCTAATCTTGCAGCACGTTCTTCCTTGACTGCCTCAATAATTTGGTTAGGCATCTTTTCCGCAGGGGTACCCTTACGCTTGGAATAGGGGAAGATGTGCATTTTAGCGAAGCCACATTCTTCTGCAAAGCGCATGGTCTCTGCGAAGTCCTCTTCTGTTTCACCGGGGAAGCCTACAATAATATCAGTAGTAATGGCGATATCAGGAAGCTGTGCCTTGATATTGCGTAACAGCTCGCCGTAGCGGGCAGTATCGTAAGGGCGGTGCATTGCCTGCAAAATTTTGTCGCAACCGGATTGCAAGGGTAAGTGCAAGTGACGGCACAAACGGCTGTCAACTTCCATCAAGTCCAAAATGCGTGGGTCAACCTCTACAGATTCCAAGCTGCCCAAACGCAAACGCTTCAAACCATCTACGGAAAGAGCTGCCAAAACAGCATCGTACAAAGTGACTTCGCCACCTTGTT
>CALCUU010000249.1 GCA_937906915.1 uncultured Phascolarctobacterium sp.
CTTTTATTTTTCAGTCATAATTGCCAAAATTTCTTTGTCAGTATTCGCCATACCTTGATTGCCAATGCGAGCCATATTTTTAATGCACTGCTCAGGTGTTTCTGCGCAAATACCATCGCTTACTCGCAACGCCACACCGTTCACTGCATGGATTGCGCTCATCAACGCAGCAAAGGAGCCGGTAGAAACCTTCAACGCACAGCCAACCTTGCCTCCGTCACAGAGCATACCCGTCACCGTACCGCACATATTACGGATTGCGTAACCAATTTGCTCGTCGTTACCCCCCAACAGCCAAGCTATGCCAGCTGACGCAGCGGTTGAGGAACACATTACGCAACTGCACATTGGAGAAAGCTTACCAACATAAAAATTTATATAACGATTTACCAAATGGGCAAAGGCAAGCGCCTGCACAGTTTGCAGTCTGCTTGCGCCAATTGCCTTGGCAGTTTCGCTAACAGGTAAAATTACAACCAAGCCTTTTGTCCCAGCACCGGAACTACTCATAGTGGGCAACGGGCAACCGTCCAGCCTGCTTTCCGCCGCAGAAGCCACCTGCAAAACAATTTTGCTAGCTAAATCATTTGCCAAACGCCCTGCGTTAATTTCCTTGCGTAAATTTTGGGCAATGCCTACGCCAACAGGGTTCTCTTCAGAATAAGCAGCCAAGCTCTCGTTCATGGCAACACCGTCAAGCATAAAGGCGAGCTCTTCTTCGGAAGCAGTAGCAACTAACGCACGGATTTCTCCAATGGTCATTTTAGCCAGAGCATTTACCACTTCGTCGTCACTAGCTTGGCTAGCAGCTACCTCTTTTTCCAAAAGCACTTGGTCATTATATTTTAGGCACACCACATTAGTATGAGCGTTACGAATAACGCAAATCACCTCTTCATCTTCGGAGCGGAGGGTGCAACTTACGTAAAGGCTTTTTTCTGCTTCATCAACGGTTACAGAAACTTTCTTTCCTACAACCAATGCTTCAGCCTGTTTTAAAACATCAGCTGTAACTTCTGCCAAAAGCTCCAAGCTTCTTTCCGGATTTTTCAAGTAAACACCAATGGCAGCAGCCCACTCCAAACCAACTTGGCTACAATTAGGAATGCCGGCAGACATACCATTCTTATAAATGCCTGCATTAGTAAAAACTTCTATGGATTGTACATCACCCCTCAGTAATTTACCAGCATTTGCTGCACACAGGGCAACGCAAACCGGTTCCGTACATCCCAAGGCTGGCACAACATCTTTTCTTAAAAGCTCAAGCATCTGCTCTTTATTCATAAGGTCACGCTCCACAAATCATTCTTCTTCGAATTATTCTTCCTTAAATTATAAAGCATCTAAATTTCTAAGACAACTCTGAAAAACAATGCTTGCTCTTCTAAAAAGTTTCCTTCACAACATAAAAAGACCTGCCGTTTTCACGACAGGTCTTTAATATTTGTATTAACTGTTAAACCCTAACTAATTATCAGGGGAAGAACGGCCATACCATCGGGATTACTACCAAGCAAACTGCGAAGGATACAGCTACAAGGCCGCAACCGCATTTTACATAGTCCATGAATTTGTAACCGCCAGGGCCGAGAACCAAGGTGTTCGGCGGGGTACCTACCGGAGTTGCGAATGCGCAAGATGCTGCAACTGCGATTGCCATTACTACTGCTTTCGGAGAAGCGTTCAAGTTTTGAGCAATTGCGATACCGATCGGGCAGAGCAGAGCTGCGGAAGCGGTGTTGGACATGAATTGGGTCAAGGTGCAGGACAGTACGAACAGAACTGCAGTTACAACCAACGGGGACGGGGAGCCGCCCATGAGACCTACGGTCCATTCAGCGATGAGTTTGCCAGCGCCGGTTACGTCGATTGCTTTGGATACAGGCATCATACCTGCGAACAGGAAGATGGTTACCCAGTCGATGGATGCATAAGCTTGTTTTTCAGTCAAGCAACCGGTCAATACGCAGATGATTGCGCCGATGATTGCTGCCATTTCCAAGGAAACGCCTTTAACGCCAACTGCCATTACCAATACTACGATTGCAAGGATAGCTGCAGAAACGTATTGTTTGGTAGCGGAAGCTTCGTTAGCTTCGATTTCTTGTTCAATTTCTTGATCAGCATCGAGTTCAGCTTTCGGAAGCAGGTATTTACCTACGAACATCATGTAGAGCATACCAGCTACGGAAACAGGAACACCAATCCAAGCGAATTCGAAGAAGCCGAAGGATTCGAGACCAGCAGCGTTCATTGCGCCTACTGCGATGATGTTAGGCGGAGTACCTACCATGGTGATGATACCACCCCAACCGCAAGCGAATGCCAAAGGCATCAATTGACGGGAAGCGGGGATTTTAGCAGCGGAGCAGATACCCAAAGCTACGGGCAGCAAGCAAGCTGCAGTACCAGTGTTGGACAAGCAGGAAGACAGCACGGTGCCTACCAACATAAGACCAAACATAAGGCTGTTTTCGGAAGTGCCGCACATTTTTACTACGGTACCACCGATTTTTTGAGCAAGGCCGGTGTAGAACATGGAAGCACCTACAACGAACATACCGCCAAAGAGTACTACGGTGGAGTTAGAAAGACCACTGAATACTTGTTTTGCCGGAATGAAGCCTAACAGGCCGCACGCAATAGCGCCGCCCATTGCAGTAATCGCCAAGGGAATAAGTTCGGTTACGAAGAAAAGCGCAACTACTGCCAACAGAATTAAACATTTAATTGCCGGGGACATATTTGTTCCTCCTTTATAAAATTTTTCATAAATAACCTAGGTGAAAATATTTTTCCTAAGCTTTCTATGTTAATCAAATATTATCACAGTAACTTTACAATCTTCGTTGCTCCAGCTACACCACAAGCTTCAAGGTTGTTTAGAAAATTTATTTTAGCCACAGCATTTAATTGTTTTTCTCTAAGTTAATTTTATAAACTTACTAAAATTTTATAAATGCTAATTTTGTTTTATAGAAGCCAACACGATAAGAGCTACATAAAAAAATAAAGACCACATTGCTGTGGTCTTCTTTGTTATATTACCTCAATATTTCAAAAGTGTTTCTCTCAAAGGTAATCAATCCATCATTAGCCATTCTTGTAAGTTCTCTAGTTAGAGCGCTTCTATCTGCGTCAAGATAATTTGCTAAGTCAGTACGATTAAACGGAACAGTAACTCTGTTTTCTTTGGTACGTTTTGCCTCTTGTTCCAAATAAGCCATAATTTTACCGCGTAAAGTTTTCTTACTTAAAATCTCGGTCTTCTCAATCAACTTAATGTTATTGTCAGCCATAATTGAAACGAAATTACAAATCAGTTTTTGATTGGCTGGACTACTACCAGGATTTTCAAAAAACTTTCCAAAAGGAAGCATCAAAATTTCACTATCGCTAGAAGCAAAGAAGCTAACAATACTATGGTCATAACTACGACCAAAAAAATTCTCAGCAAAAACAGCTCCTGCATTTATGTTGGAAATGATTGACTTATCTCCCCAAATATCTTCTTTTATCATTTGAACGGTTCCACTTAACAAAATACAAACATTTTCTACACAATCACCAGCCAATACAATGGAGTCGTATTTACGAAACCGCTTTGCAATAACATTTACCTTGCTAAGAACTTCGCCTATTTCTTCAATACTCATTCCATCAAACAAAGGCAAGTCTGAAATATTTTGTAAAGAGAGTCTTACTTCCATGAAATCACCTACGCCAATTATTTTCAAAGTATATTTTGTTCTATTATACCCATATTGAAATTTCTGTAAACATTTTGTAATTAAAGTAAACATTTAGTAATTTTGTTGCGTAAGCAACAATTTATTTACTGCTTTCTAAAATTTTTTAATTAACTTTTGAAGATGATTTTCTCTTACAGTTCAGAGAATTTTATTTTAATTTTTTATACGCTTTTTGCAAATAAAGTAAAGTATAAAAATATATCTCCAGTTGCTTTCGCAACAACAAAAATAATTTATATAGCTTACACTATTTTCAATAGCAAACGAGACATTTGCTTGGGGCATTAGAGAACCTCTAATGCAAACTGCTCCGGATATATGATGTTCAGCGTATATCCGGTACTTTTTTATGACTAAATTTTTAATTAGCCCTATTTCTCCCTCCTGTTAATGTGCTAAAATATAATTGGCGAATAACAGGAGGTTTCTTTATGCTATATCTATCTACTATTAACTCTGGCAATTTAAATATTTTAATTGTTGCCATGGAAGATTTCATCATTGAAATTTCTTTTGGTAAATTAAGAGACAAGTCACTAACGGAAAACGCTACCACCATTGAATGCAAACGTCAATTAGAAGAGTATTTGAATGGCACACGTAAAAGCTTTGATATTAAACATTATTATCAAGGTAGCGAGTTCCAAGAAAAAGTTTGGCAAGCCTTAGCCACCATTCCTTATGGCGAAACATTTACCTACAAACAGATTGCTGAGATGATTGGTTCTCCGAAAGCTGTTCGTGCCGTTGGAAATGCCTGCAACAGCAATCCTCTTGCCATCCTTATTCCCTGTCATCGAGTAATAAGCTCCAACGGTAGCCTTTCCAGTTATGCCGGAGGACAAGAAATTAAAAAGATGCTTCTAGAATTAGAGCAGAAATAAACAAAAAGCAATTCCGCAAAAACGGAATTGCTTTTTTACTTATCATGTCTATTTTCTTGCGCAGAGGCACACGCCCATACGCCCTGTCTTGCCCTGTTCCGCACGATAGGAACAGAACAACTCTACGTTATCATTGGTACAAACTCCTGCGACAGCAATGTTTTCCGCAGGCACACCTGCTTCAACCAACTGCTTCACATTCATTCCCCACAGGTCTAACTGGTACTTACCTCCACCTTTAGGAGCGAAGAACTCCTCATAGCCTGGTGCTTGATCACGGACGAAGTCATCCACCTCGTAACAGCAGGCTCCAATGGAAGGGCCAATGCCTACCAAAACATTCTGTGGCTTCGTGCCGAAGGCTTCCCCCATCGCCGCCAAGGTCTTAACCCCAATGGCAGCAACCGTTCCGCGCCAACCAGCATGCGCCAAACCAATGGCACCGCTTTCTAAATCCGCAAGCAGTACTGGTACGCAGTCAGCGTAAAACAGCATCAAGGGTACGTCAGGAAGATTGGTAATTAACGCGTCAGTATCAGCAATGGTATTGGCAAAATTAACTGCACCGCTACCAACTAATTCTTCCGTTGCAAGGGTAACCTTATTGCCGTGCACCTGCTGACACGTAGTAAAGCAATTTGCATCCACACCAACAGCTTCAGCAAAAGCCTTACGGTTACGCAGAACCTTATCCACATCATCACCAACGTGCAACGCCAAGTTAAGAGTACCTTCTACAATATCACTTTCCCCGTGCAAACGACAGCTACACGCATTTACGAAGCCTGCCTGCTCAAGTGTAGGGAAAGTGCCGTACCAAATATTGTTGTTATTTTTTACAATAAAATCTTTCATTTTATTATTTACATACCCCACAACGCTTACAATTATCAAAGCACATAGGGGTAAACTTACCAATTTTACTTTTTTCTAATTCAGAAGCAAGGTACTGCTCCGTAAAGCCCATATCAAGATGAGCCCAAGGAAGCACTTGCCCTACCTCCAGTTCTCGACAAGCATAGTCTTCAATATTCACTCCTCGTTGTTTTAAAACGTACTTCAACGGGTCACCACTTACGTGCGCTTCCAAAAGCGCTTCGCCAATTTGTCTGTCACCACGGGCAAGCACTGCCTGCACTACGGTTTCTTTCAAGGATTCTGTAATAAGCTTGATGCGTTTCTCCTTTTTCAGACCGTCGTTGAGCATTTTAAAACGACGCTTCAAAGAGCTTGGATTACACAAGGGCGCCCATTGATAAGGCGTAAAGGGCTTGGGTACAAAACCATTGACAGAAATTACCAGCTCACCCTTGTTACCGGCTTCATCCATTT
>CALCUU010000250.1 GCA_937906915.1 uncultured Phascolarctobacterium sp.
ATTGCTTCCACAATGGTGGTAAAAATTTCTACCTGCGCACGACGGCTATCATTGGCTCCAATTAAATGCCACGGAGCGTTAGCTGTATCCGTAGCTTCCAGCATTCTTTCGTAGCGCTCCATAAATTTTTCGTAATGACCTGTTTCATCATAGGCAGGAGAGACTTCTCTCCATGCCTTGCCCAAGGTCTTATAATTCTTAGCTAAATTTTCCTTTTGTCTTTTCTCAGAAACGTGAAGGAAGAATTTTAACAGGATGTAATTATCATCAGTCAGTTCTTTTTCAAAGGTATTGATATGCTCAAAGGTAGTATCGTTCCATTTACAGCAATCACCCTTGGGCGCAACCTCACACTCGTTCTTCTGGTAGTACCAGCTACGGTGAAAGACTGCCATATTACCCTTGGCAGGCAGGTGCTTCCAAAAATAATGAAAGAAAGGCATCTGACGTTCTTCATCAGTTAAATGCACCACGGAATAAACATTGAAGCCACGGGCATCCATCTGTTGCATCATCTTATTGATGATTAAGCTACGACGTGCGCCACGCCAGCCTTCAAAGACAAGGATAACGGGGCGCTTCGCCTCCCTTGCCTTGCGCTGTACCAAGCCTAAACGCAAGCCTAAGTCTTCCATAATCTCATTATATTCGGTTTTAGGCAGCTTGTTTTTCAAATCCAATCTTTCTAACATACCTTCACCTTACTTCCCACCAAAAGCTTCT
The DNA here is from genome assembly GCA_937906915.1 of uncultured Phascolarctobacterium sp. Lineage (GTDB taxonomy): Bacteria > Bacillota > Negativicutes > Acidaminococcales > Acidaminococcaceae > JAHHUH01. The sequence continues at coordinate 724 of CALCUU010000250.1, forward strand.
TTAAAATTCTTCGCCATAGGGCTTTAATCCACGGGGCTTTTCCAAAATTTGTTCCATAATTAAGCCTTGCACCAATTTAGGATGGGCAAACTTTTTCTTGGCAACCTCCGTCTGCACAGCTAAAGGCTTAGCTGTTACCACAGGTTCCTCCTGCATAAAGCTTGGTTCTGTGTACAGCTTGCCCTTATCGTGTTTAAGCTCGCAGTTATCTGTATGAATTTTATTCTGCTTCTTTCCTAAGACACGCTCAAATTCTTCTGCCAAATCCCTGTCAGATTTTTCTTTAGCAGGGTAATCATTTTCCTCCTGCGGTTCAGGCATAGGAACACGACGTTTACCACTGCTCATAAAAATTGTCAGCAAAAAGTTCAGCAGAATGAAAGCGAAGAGTATCCAAAAGAAGCTATTATTATCGCTTACATAAAAGAACATAGCTATCTCCTAAGCAATTATTCCTTTTCACTTACAGGGCTAACCTCTGCAATGGTCTTACGCATTTCAGTATCAGCATTGATATTGTTCATACGGTAGTAGTCCATTACGCCCAAGCGTCCGTTTTCCAAAGCGTCTGCCAAAGCAGCAGGAACCTTCGCCTGTGCTTCTACAACTTTCGCTTGCATCTCTTGGGTGTAGGCTTTCATTTCTTGTTCCTTCGCAACTGCCATGGCACGACGTTCTTCTGCGCGAGCTTGCGCAATGCGTTTATCAGCTTCTGCTTGGTCAGTCATCAGAG
>CALCUU010000251.1 GCA_937906915.1 uncultured Phascolarctobacterium sp.
CATTTTATCGGCGCGATTGAAGGCGGCTTCAGCCGCCGCCTGAATTGCCGCCGTATCATCTGATATGCCATCACCCTTTGCGCCAAAATCCTTAACATTAAGTGTTGCATACTCTTTCTCTGTCTTTATGTGTGCCATGTCTATATCGATTTGATGTCTATCCTGTCATATTCACTATGCGTGCCAACGAACCGCACATAAACCAATGCAGGGGTGAATTTTATAGCCACTATCAGTCTATGATTGTTCCCCTTTATGTTGAATACATACTTCTGGTCACCCACATAGTCAACTGAATTAAAGTCCCTTTTAATATCATTGAAACAAGTCCACCTCGCCTTTTCTACTTTGGAATACCTTTCCCTTAACGGTATTTCCGCATCGCTATGCCTCTCCCAATAATCTTTCAGTTTCTGTATTGATATGATTCTCATGGTGCAAATATAGTGCAAATTATTTATTTTGAAATGCTCAATAATAGCTATTGCAGGCTAATCTTTGACGAGGACGATAACCCCACCGTTGTTTCCCGTTATAGTGAGGATTTGGTCAGCGAAGAAACTAAGGAGCGTTATCTGCGCTATCATCAGCTGATTATTTCTGAGTTTGACATTTTAAAGAAGCTTATTGTAGATGGCATGGCGAGCCAAGAGCTTAAAACCAGTAACGCTCGCGTATCTGCAAGTCATTTATTCTTTGGCGTTGCCATGGGCATCTTCCACCACATTCATCAAGTGGAAACTACTATGAGCTACGAGGAAATGGCGAAGATTATCGTAGACCGCTTCCTAAATGGCGAGGCAATGTAAAAATTAAATAGAGATTAACGCTAGGGGCGCATTATGCTGAGAGGACGTAAGTCCGACCCTTTGAACCTGTTATACGGATAATACCGGCGTAGGAAAGCGAAAACAAATTAAGATTATACAAGAGCTAACTTCTTACACGGGAGTTGGCTCTTTTTTATTTGGCAAGAAATTTTAGACACATAATTTAAGGAGGTAATCTTTATGACAACTCAAATGCAATTTGCAAGACAAGGCATCGTTACTGAGGCGATGAAGCTGGTGGCGGCGCAGGAAAATGTTTCTGAGGAATTTATCCGTCTAGGCGTAGCACAGGGTACCATTGCCATTTGCTGTAACCGTAATCACAAAAGCCTAAAGCCTTGTGGTGTGGGGCAGGGGTTGAGGGTAAAGGTTAATGCTAATATTGGTACTTCCAGTAGCTTCCCTTGCATTGAACCTGAGCTTATTAAATTACAGGCTGCTATCGATGCTGGGGCAGATGCAGTTATGGACTTATCTACCGGTGATAACATTACTGCTTCCCGCAGGGCAATCATCAATGCTTCTACCGTAATGGTTGGTACTGTACCAATTTATCAGGCAACGGTAGAAACCATTAAGAAAAGAGGCGCCGTTGTTGAGATGACTAAGGACGATTTGTTTGACGTTATCCGAATGCAGGCGCAGGACGGTGCAGATTTTATGACCATTCATTGTGGCATTAACCGTAATGTTATCAAGGCACTTACTGACGAGGGACGCATTATGGATGTTGTCAGTCGTGGCGGTAGCTTTATTACGGGCTGGATGCTTCACAACGATGCGGAAAACCCTTTATACGAATACTATGACGAAATTTTAGATATCTGTGAGGAATATGATGTAACCATCAGCCTAGGTGATGGCTTGCGACCCGGTTGCTTGGCAGATGCTACGGACAGGGCGCAAATCCAGGAGCTTTTGAATTTGGGAGAGCTTACCCAAAGAGCGTGGGAGCGTGGCGTACAGGTAATGGTAGAAGGACCGGGACACGTACCCTACAATCAGATTGCTGCTAATATGCAATTACAGAAGCGTATTTGCCATGGCGCACCCTTTTATGTGCTTGGACCTTTAGTTACAGATGTTGCTCCCGGTTACGACCATATTACCAGCGCCATTGGTGGAACCTTGGCGGCGGTAAGTGGTGCTGACTTTTTATGCTACGTTACTCCTGCGGAGCATCTTGGCTTGCCAGATTTAGAGGACGTGCGGGAAGGCGTAATTGCTGCCCGCATTGCTGCTCACGCTGCAGATTTAGCAAAGGGCAATAAGCAGGCTTGGCAGTGGGATAATGCTATGGCGCAGGCTCGTAAAGATTTAGATTGGGAAGCACAGCTCCGTTTAGCAATAGACCCTGTTAAAGCGAGAGAGTATCGCCAAAAGAAAAACCAAGAGGGCGATGAGGCTTGCTCCATGTGCGGTGACTACTGCGCTGTGAAGATTGTAGGCAAATATTTAGCAGAACATAAGCGAAAATGAAAGAAAGGCTCCCTCACACGAGGGAGCCTTAATTGTTTTATGAAATTAGTCTTCAAAATTAACTGCTTTGTCGAAAAGTTCTTCAACTTCTTTGGAAGGAGCAGGGCTGCACAGGGTAGCAATTACTGCTGCTACGAGGCTTGCGAAGAAGCCGGGGATGATTTCGTAAATGCCAAGGTGAGCCAAGTTGGTGAACCAGTAAATATCAACAACTGCACCTACAACGATACCAACCAACGCGCCCATGTAGTTAAAGCGTTTCCAGAACAAGCTGAGCATAATAGCAGGACCAAATGCTGCGCCGAATACGCCCCAAGCATTTGCTACCAGGCTCATAATGGAACCGGAGTTAGGACTTGCTGCGATGAATACGGAGATTACAGAAATTACCATTACAACGATACGACCTGCCCAAAGCATTTCGGTATCGGAAACCTTGTTGTTACGGAAGATGGGTTTGTAAACGTCGCTGGCAAAGGAAGAAGCTGCTGCCAAAAGTTGGCTATCGGCAGTACTCATGGAAGCTGCCAAAACTGCGGAAAGCAAGAGACCGGAGAGAAGTGCCGGGAAAATGGTGCGAACCATGGTGATGAATACCAAGGAGTTGGTGTTGATGGTTTCGTCAAAGCCTAAGAACATACGGCCTACAACGCCAATTACACCTGCGAATACTACAACGGAAGTGGTCCAGGATACTGCGATAACGGTAGATTTTTTCATGTTGCTTTGTTTATCCAAGGACATGAAGCGAACGATGATGTGAGGCATACCAAAGTAGCCAAGGCCCCAGCCTAAACCGGAAACAACGTCCTTCCAGTTGGAAACAGGATCCCAGAATTCAGCGGGAATGGTTGCTGCTTTGCTTGCATCTACAAATGCGTAAGCAAAGAGCGGAGCGATGAGCATTGCACCGAAAATCAGGAGCGCTTGCAAGAAGTCAGTCCAGCAAACTGCTCTAAAGCCACCCAAGAAGGTAATTGCGATGATGATGAATGCTGCCAAGTACATTGCAAAATTAGCTTCGAGACCGGTTACGGTGTTGAACAAGGTGCCGCAAGCTTTGATACTGGAAGCGGAGTAAATGGTATAAGCAATCAAGAATACCATTGCGCAAACGATTTGCAATGCGCGGGATTTAGACAAGAAACGATGAGTTAAATATTCGGGAATGGTGATAGCGTCATTAGCTACGATGGAGAAGCTGCGCAGACGCGGAGCTTGATAAATCCAGCTGAGGGTATAACCCAACGCCAAACCTACGGCAATCCACATTTGACCAAGACCAAGAGCGTAAACAGATGTGGGCAAGCCCATCAAAACCCAAGCACTCATATCGGATGCACCTGCGGAAAGTGCTGCTACCCATGGACCCATTTGGCGTCCACCAAGGAAGTAACCTTTTTCACCACAGTTTTTGTCTTTAAAGAAGAACCAAGCACCTACACCTAGTAGGCTTGCTAAGTACACTATAAATACACTAACTTCAACTATATTCATAAATACCCCTCCAAATTATAGATAGTAATATTATACACAAAAAAGTATTAACTTTACAAGGGTTATTATACTTACATTAAAGTATACATAATTATAATGGGGTAGAGGGGAACAAATTTCTTGACGGCTTTTTTGGGCTGTTATATAATTTCTAAGGATATGGATATTTTGCTTTTTGATAGTTTTCGTAGGGCAAAATATAATCTTGTAAGAGCTTGCACCCTTTCAACGAAACAGCTTTTTGGACAGTAACGGGGCAGGCTCTAATCGTGTTTGCGGAGATAGTAATGAAACCTGTAAAAATACGCATTGTTAGTACTGTGAAAGATGAAAAAGGCAAGCCCCAGCCTACGGAGCAGTTCTGTTTGGGCAAGATGGCAGAAAAGAACGGAACCAAGTATGTTTTCTATGAAGAAAGCGCTTTGACCGGACTTGAAGGCACCAAAACTACCATTAAATGGAATGATGAAAGAATCATTATTTTGCGTAGCGGTAGCCTTGAACATCGTCAGGAGTTTTGCCAAGGCTTGGTAGATAAAAGCTTGTATCAAACTCCTTACATAAAAATTCCTTTGGAAACAGTTACTAAGTATCTTTATACTGGCTTCCGCAGGGGTGTGTGGAATTTAGAGATAGAATACACCTTATCACACGGTGGACAACCCTATGGTGATATGAAGATTTTAATAGAGATTGAGGAGGACACGGAAGGTGGACATTAAACAAATTTTGGCAGCAGCTATTAAAGCGGCAGCTCAAAAGGCAATTGATGAGGGCACTGTTAAAGGCGGCGATTTGCCGGAGGTATTGTTGGAAGTACCTCCCCAAAAAGAGTTCGGTGATTTTGCAACCAACTTCGCAATGCAATCTGCACGCGCTTTGAAATGCAACCCCCGTATGATTGCTCAAGCTGTTGTAAACAATTTGGACTGTGCTTATGTAGAAAAAATGGAAATTGCAGGACCCGGCTTCATTAACTTTTATTTGAAGCAGGACTGGATGTACGATATGCTGGCAGGCATTATTGCTGAAGGCGAAAACTATGGTAATCTGGTAAGCGACTGCAAGGAAAAAATCCAAGTAGAATATGTTAGCGCCAACCCCACCGGTCCTTTGCACGTAGGTCATGGTCGTGGCGCGGCAGTTGGCAGTGCCTTGGCAAACTTGATGAAGGCGGCAGGCATGAATGTTAGCCGTGAATACTACATCAACGACGCAGGCAACCAAATCAACAACTTGGCAGCTTCCGTAAACGCTCGTTATCTGGAGCAGCTTGGTCAAACTGTAGAGTTCCCTGAAAACGGCTACCACGGTCACGATATTATTGAAACTGCAGAACGCATTGTGCGTATCTATGGCGATAGATTTTTGAATATGAGCGAGGAAGAACGTCTTAAAGAGTTCCGCACCATTGCTCTTAAAGAAAAACTGGCTGCTTTGAAGGAAGATTTGGAAGCCTTCAACGTAACCTATGACGAATGGTTCAGCGAGCAAACCTTGCACGATGCAAATGCAATCAAAAATGCTTGCGACCTTTTGACTGAACGTGGCTACCTGTATGAAGAAGGTGGCGCGCTGTGGTTGAAAGCTACTGAATATGGCGACGACAAAGACCGCGTAGTTATCCGTGACAATGGCATACCTACTTATTTTGCAGCAGATATTGCTTATCACCAAGATAAATATGCTCGCGGTTTTGATAGAGTAATCAATTTGTGGGGCGCTGACCACCACGGCTACATTGCTCGCATGAAAGCGGCAGTTGGCGCGTTGGGCTATCATCCTGACCAATTGGAAGTGCTTATCCTGCAAATGGTAAGCCTGTACCGTAATGGTGAGCTGGTTAAAATGTCCAAGCGTACCGGTCAAAGCGTAACCTTGAACGAATTGATTGAAGAAGTTGGCACAGATGCAGCACGTTTCTTCTTTGTAATGCGCTCCATCGACAGCCAATTGGATTTTGATTTGACTTTGGCAACTGAAAAATCCAACGAAAACCCTGTTTATTACATCCAATATGCTCATGCCCGCATTTGCAGCATCATGCGTCAGTTAGACGAAGCTGGTATTGTGGTAATGCCTGCTACCGAAGCTAAGCTGAACACCTTGACTGAAGCAAGCGAGCTGGAGCTTATTAAAAAATTAGGTGAATATCCTGAAATGCTGGCAGGCGCAGCTAAGGAACGTGCAGTACATCGTGTTGCACATTATGTACATGATTTGGCAGGCTTGTTCCACTCCTTCTACAACCAATGCAGAATCTTGGGTGTAGACAGCGATTTGCAACAAGCACGTATTGCCTTGGTTAAAACCGTAGGTCATGTAATTAGACACGCTTTAGGCATTCTTGGTGTATCTGCACCTGAAAGAATGTAACCATATTATATTAGAAAGGGATAGGTAATCATGACAAAATACATTTTTGTAACCGGCGGCGTAGTTTCTTCTTTAGGTAAAGGCATCACTGCAGCATCCTTGGGACGCTTGCTGAAAAGCCGCGGCTTTAAAGTAACCCTTCAAAAATTGGACCCGTATCTTAACGTTGACCCTACTAATATGAATCCCTTGCAACACGGCGAAGTTTTCGTAACCGATGACGGTGCAGAAACTGACTTGGACTTGGGTCACTATGAACGCTTTGCTGATGTTAACCTGTCTAAAGCTTCTAGCAGCACCGCTGGCAAAATCTATGTTGCTGTTTTGAACAAAGATCGTCGTGGCGAATATGGCGGTGGTACCGTACAAGTTATTCCCCACGTAACCAACGAAATTAAAGAACGCATCTGGCGTGCAGGTCGTGAAGACAATGCTGATTTCGTAATCACCGAAATTGGCGGTACCGTTGGCGATATCGAAGGCTTGCCCTTCCTCGAAGCTATCCGTCAAGTTAAAAAAGCAGTTGGTCGTAACGACTGCCTCTACATTCACGTTACCTTGGTTCCCTTCGTAACCGGCGCAGGCGAACTGAAAACTAAACCTACCCAACACAGCGTAAAAGAATTGCGTAGCTTGGGTATCCAACCGGATATTTTGATTTGCCGCAGTGCAAAACCCATTCCCCAAGATATGTGCGAAAAAATGGCTATGTTCTGCGACGTAGACGCTGACGCTGTATTCCAAAACTTGACTGCTCGTAGCATCTACGAAGTACCCGTACTTCTTGAAAAACAAGGCTTGGACGAAGTTGTACTGCGCAAACTTGACGTTGACGCAACCAACCATCCGCTGGATATGGAAGAATGGCACGATATGGTTGAACGTATGCTGAAAGACTACGACCGCAAAGTTACCTTGGGCGTAGTTGGCAAATACGTTGAACTGCAAGACTCCTACATCAGCTTGACCGAAGCACTCCGTCACGCTGCAATGGCTAACGAAGCTAACCTTGATATTAAATGGATTAACGCAGAGCTGGTTGAAGAAGGCGAAATCGACCTTGAAGCTGAACTGAAAGACGTTGACTGCATTCTCGTTCCCGGTGGCTTTGGCAGCAAAGGCTTGGAAGGCAAAATTAGCGCTATCAAATATGCTCGCGAAAACAAAGTTCCCTTCTTTGGCATCTGCTTAGGCATGCAATGCGCAGTTGTAGAATATGCTCGTCACATTGGCATGACCGGTGCTAACACTACCGAAGCTAATGCTGAAACTGCTTATCCTGTTATCGATATCCTGCCTGACCAACAAGATGTTGAAGAAAAAGGCTCTATGCGTCTTGGCTTGTACCCCTGCAAAGTTGCAGCTGGCAGCCTGACTGAAAAAGCTTATGGCGAAGCTTTGATTTACGAACGTCATCGTAACCGTTACGAAGTAAACAATGCTTACCGTGAAGAATTAGAAAAGAACGGTTTGGTAATCGCAGGTGCTCTGCCCAACGGTCGTTTGGTAGAAATCGTAGAATTGCCTACCGATGTTCATCCTTGGTTCATGGGCGTACAATTCCATCCGGAATTGAAATCCCGTCCCACCAATCCCCATCCCTTGTTCCGTGATTTCATCGCAGCTGCTTTGAAGGAACAAAAATAATTTGCGTCTAAAAAGCAGACTGCACCAATGCAGTCTGCTTTTTTCACAAAGGAGTACTTTATGCTTAAAAAATTATTCATTAGTGCGATTTTGCTGGTTGCAGTTTTAAGCTTCGTTGTTTCTCTGCTGAAAGGCAATAACAATGACGAAAAAACTGTTTCCATTCCGGACAGAGTTGCAGTAATTAACATTCAAGGTCCCATTATGAGTGGTGACGGTGAAGATACCTTGTTTGACCAAACCACAGGCGTAACCAGCGGCAGTGTAATGCGTCAAATTCGCGACGCTGCTGAGGATAAGACTGTTAAGGCTTTGGTATTGCGTATTGATAGTGGCGGTGGCAGTGCAACTGCTGCGGAAGAAATCAGCCGTGAGCTGTTACGCTTCAAAGAAAAAACTAATAAGCCCATTGTTTCTACCATGGGTGATATGGGTGCAAGTGCAGCATACTGGATTGCTGCGTGTGCCAGCGATAAAATTTATGCAAATTCCACTACCTTGACCGGTAGCATTGGCGTGTATATGCCTTATATGAACACTGAAGAGCTGTTCAAGAAAATTGGCATCAGCACCGGCAAAATTAAAAGCGGTACCTTCAAGGACATCATGAGCACCGACAGAGCCATGACTCCGGAAGAAAAGGCTATCCTGCAACGCATTGTTAATGAAATTTATGAAGACTTCATTGCTACTGTGGCAGCAGGCCGCAAAATGGACGCAGGCAAGCTTCGTTCCTTTGCTGATGGCCGTATTTATACCGGTGCTCAAGCTAAGAACATTGGCTTGGTAGATGAAATTGGCAACTATTACGATGCACTGGAAGCAACCGGCAAGCTGGCTGGCTTCGACGGTATTCCTCCCATCAAGGAAAAAGAACAAAAACAACCTTGGGAAATTCTTCTTGGCGCAGAGATTGCCAAAATTATCAAGGTGCAATTTGTTGAACAGGTTTTAGGTGATTTGCAGGGTGCTTCTCCCCGTGTAGCGAGGTGAGCTAGATGAGGCGCAAAACCTTTGATGTGCTGTTTGAAACTCAAGCTGGTATGACCGCTTTGGTGAAACAGCCTTGCTTATGGCGTAGCGGCTTCTATTACACTCTTAGCGTAGGCTTGTTTTCCGGTGTTATTACCAATTCTTGGCTACTTCAAGAGCCCTTGGAAGTAAGACTGGGCATTGTGGCAGTAATGATTATTATGTGTGGTACTGCCTTGACGATGTATGGCTTTTTGCTCCATGGTATTTTAGAAACCTTCGGAGCCCTAGCCGGAGATGCCAAAGGCTTGATTTGCCTGCTTGGTTATACAACGCTGCCCTTCTTGGTGCTTACTCCCGGTGCTTTGCTAGCAGGAAAGATGGGCTTTGACGGAATCTTTCTTTTAGCAGGGGTTACGCTTATAGGGTGCTTATGGATGCTGTACCTATTGGTACGCTCCTTAGAGGTTGTTTACATCATAGATTTTACTCGTGCAGCTGCAACGGTGCTTTTTAGCTTGTTGCTTTTGTACATTGTGTTAGTTTTGCCTTGGCAGGTAGGCTTGAACCTGCTCCTTAGACACTTCTAGGCGATTTATTGTTGCGTAAATAATAGGAAAGTGTCATAATAAAAAGAGTTAATAGAATTTTTCACAAGGAGTGGTGGAATAATGGACAGAGAATTATCCATGGAATTTGTACGCGTAACTGAAGCTGCTGCTGTAGCTTGCGGTCGTTTGATTGGTAAAGGCGATAAAAATGGTGCTGACGGCTTGGCAGTAGACGCAATGCGTCAAATGTTTGATACCGTTCATATTAGCGGTACCGTTGTAATCGGCGAAGGTGAAATGGACGAAGCACCGATGCTCTACATTGGCGAAAAAGTTGGTGCTGGCGGACCGGAAGTTGATATCGCTGTTGACCCCGTTGAAGGTACTAACCTGACTGCTAAAGGTCAAAACGGTGCTATCGCAGTAATGGCAATTGCTCCGAAAGGTTGCCTGCTCCACGCTCCCGATATGTATATGGACAAAATTGCAGTTGGCCCTCGTGCTAAAGGCTGCATTGACATTGATGCTCCCGTTAAAGAAAACCTTGCTCGCGTAGCTAAAGCTTTGAACCGTGAAATTGCTGACCTGAACGTAGTAGTATTGGACAGAGAACGTCACGCTGATATTATCCGCGAAGTTCGCGAAGCTGGCGCTCGCATCTCCCTCATTACTGACGGCGACGTAAACCCGGTTGTTGAAGCTTGCGTAGAAGGTAGCGGCGTGCACATGTACATTGGTCGCGGCGGCGCTCCCGAAGGCGTATTGGCTGCAGTAGCAGTTAAATGCTTGGGTGGCGACATGCAAGGCCGTTTGTATCCGGAAGATGAAGAACAAGTTAGACGTTGCCACGAAATGGGCATCACCGATGTAAACCAAGTTTTGAAACTGGAAGACATGGTTAAAGGTGATGACTGCATGTTCACTGCAACCGGTATTACCAACTGCAACATGCTCAATGGCTTACGCTTCTTCAATGGTGGCGTTCGTACCCATACCATTTCTGCTCGTTATAAGACCGGTACCGTTCGTTTCGTTGATGCTATCCACAATCTGGAAAGAAAAGACTTCGAAGTTAAACTCTAATCTAAACACAAAGCTGCCTCAGAAAATGAGGCAGCTTTTCTTCATTTAAAGCTTCTTTGTGTTATAATAAAGGTGGTTCAAATAAAAATTGCGGTTTGCGCCGCTATGGTTATCTAAAATGAAAAACTTATTGGTAGAGCAGCTTACTGCCATTGCAGAAGTGCAGCAGGCGGCAAGCTATCAGCAAAAACAAAAGGCATGCATTTTAACCGGGTTGGGAGGAAGCTCCAAGCCGGTCTTTTGTGTTGCCATAGATAAAATTTTAGGAGAGCAAGGTAGCCTTGCTTTCGTAGTTGCTTCTCGTGAAGAGATACGTGCTTACCGCCGTGAGTTAAATTATTTTTACCCGGAGCTTCCCATGCAGGAGCTTTATCCTGTAAACTTGCCTCGCGTACAGGCAGATACCCAAAGCTTGGAAGTACAGGCAGGGCGTGCGGCGGCAGTACGTTTTTTACAGGGCGAGGAGCGTGGCATAGTATTTATCACTGCAGAAGCCTTGCAACAAAAACAATTTGTCCCCCGCAGTTTTAACAAGCACTTACTGGTTAAGGTAGGGGAGGAGCGCGAGCAGCAGGAAGTAATTGCCAGCCTTGTTGCCTTAGGCTACGAAAGAACTGCCCAAGTAGATGCCATTGGTCAATTTAGCTTGCGTGGTGACATTTTAGACGTGTTCCCCATTAACAACAATGTGGCAGTGCGTATTGAATGGTTCGATAATGAAATAGACGCAGTGCGTAGCTTTGATGTTAATAATCAACGTAGCCTGCAAACCTTGGAAGAAATTAAGATTGCTCCCTTGGTGCTGGAAGAAAGTGAAGAATGTACTGCTTCCGTCTTTGACTACTGCGCGCCCAAAACTATGGTTGTTGTTGACGAGCCTGTTAAAATTTTTGAGCTGCTGGAAAAATTAGATAAAGAAAATAAAGCTCACGCTGAGGAGCTTTTTACTAAGGAAGAAATCATCGAGCAATGTGGAGCGAGGGCGCTTCTTATTTCTGCCTTGGCACATAGTCATTTGAAAAATGTGCCCAGCATTAACGTGCCTGTCCGCAGTGTTGCTCCTTACAATAAAAATATCAATATGCTTACGGATGATTTGGAGGGTTGGCTTCGTGAGGGCGTAACTCCCATCATCATGCTTAGCAGTAGCGTAAAGGCGCGGGGCTTTGCCGATAATCTTGGCAATTACAAGCTGCCTGCCGTTTACGCAGATGAAGCCTTACAGGAAAACGTTATTAACGTAATGTATGGCGACTTGGATCACGGCTTCCGCTTTTGGAACGAGCAATGGATTTTCTTGACCGAAAACGATATCTTCGGTATGCAGAAGCGTAAGCGTTTGCATAGTAAGAACCAAGGTCAACAGCTTCAATACTTTAGCGATATTAAAGCTGGGGACTACGTTGTCCATAAGGTTCATGGCATTGGTCGCTATATTGGTGTAGAAAATGTTGAAGTCAGCGGTGTCCACCGTGATTACCTGCTTCTTGCCTACGCCGGGGAAGATAAGCTCTACGTTCCTGTGGAACAGGTTGGTATGCTCCATAAATATGTGGGCAGTGAGGGCAGTGTGCCTC
>CALCUU010000252.1 GCA_937906915.1 uncultured Phascolarctobacterium sp.
GATGCAGTGAGCAGTTTGGTGGAGCCTAAGGCGCTGGCGGCGGAGCTTGAAGTTTTAAACCAATGGACTTACCACAGCCGCTTGTATGCTGCGGCAGATTACGTTGCTCGCCACGAGGATATGCACCTTGTTCAGCTGGTAAACTTCGGTTGCGGGTGTGATGCCATTACTGCAGATGAGTGTCGTCGCCTTTTGGAAGCTAGCGGTAAAATTTATACACAAATTAAAATTGATGACATAGATAATTTAGGCACAGCTAAGATTCGCCTGCGCAGTTTGTTTGCGGCGGTGGGTCTGGAAAGCTAAGCCCAAGGAGTTAATTATGGAATCACAAGCTATTTTTACAAATGAAATGAAAAACACACATACAATTCTCATTCCCAGCATGCTCCCTTGGCATTTTAATTTGCTTAGGGCAGCGCTAGTAAGCTGTGGTTACAAGGCAGAAGTCTTGGACAATACGGAGCGCAATGTTGTGGAAACAGGCTTGAAGTATGTGAACAATGATATATGTTATCCTGCCCTTTTAGTTATTGGGCAGCTTATTGACGCACTGGAAAGTGGTAAGTACGACGTGAACAAGGTTGCGCTTATCCTCACCCAAACTGGAGGCGGGTGCAGGGCGTCCAACTACATTCATCTTTTGCGGAAGGCTTTGGCGCAGGCAGGCTTTGCCCACGTTCCCGTAATCAGTATGAATTTTGCAGGAATGGAAAGCCAACCGGGCTTCGACTTAAATTGGAAAATGGTTAAACGGATGCTGGCAGCAGTTGTCTACGGTGACGTGCTTATGTATTTGAGCAATAAGACCCGCCCCTACGAAGCAACATCCGGCGAGGCAGATGCCTTGGCAAAAAGCTGGCTGGCAAAATTGGAAGAGCTTTTCCAAAATGGAAAGGGGCAGAGCCTTAGCAACATTCATAATTTCGTTAAGGAGATTGCCAGAGATTTTAGCAAGCTTCCCCTCGTAATGAAGGACAAGATTAAAGTTGGCGTAGTTGGTGAAATTTACATTAAGTATTCCGATTTAGGCAACAATTCTTTGGAAAGCTTCTTGCAAAAGCAAAACTGCGAGTATATGCTGCCCGGTGTTTTGAATTTTGTAATGTACGGAGCGGATACCTACCTGACGGATTATAAACTGTACGGCGGAAAGCTGATGACCTACGGCGTGGCGAAGACTGCCATGTGGTACTTACAACGTTTGGAAAAAGCAATGCGTAAGGCGCTGGACAGTGCTCCCTTTAAAGCGCCTGCTTCCTACGCAGAAACTAAAGCCATGGCGAAAGGGGTCATTGGCTACGGCAGCAATATGGGCGAGGGCTGGCTCCTCACTGCGGAAATGATAGAGCTTGCCAAAAGCGGATACAACAATATCATCTGCGCTCAACCTTTTGGCTGCTTGCCCAATCACATTGCAGGACGAGGAATGGTCAACAAAATTAAAGAGCTGGTGGAAGACGCTAACATTCTTCCCATTGACTACGACGCCAGCGCTTCCAAGGTTAATCAGGAAAATCGCATTAAGCTGATGCTGGCGACTGCACGCTAAAGTCAAAAAATCAAAATTGTTTCACGTGAAACATTTGCTTTTGTCAACTTGTTTGCGGGAAAGTTACTAAAATGATATAATTAAAATATCTTAGATATGGATGGTGATATTATGTTGAAAAAAATCTTGGCAGCTGGCCTTTTGACCGTAGCATTTACTGCTGCTCCCTTGTTTGACGCAGAAGTTACTCCTGTTGCAATCGCTGCTCCTTCCAATGTAACTATGGAAAACTATCCTGCCCTTACCGGCAAAACTCATATGGCTCAACTTACCAACAAAGATATGCGCGAAATTAAACGCACTGCTCCTGACCTGAAAAAAATCAGTGACTGGAACCGTCGTGTTGCATATTACCTGGGCGAAAAAGATTATGCTGTTTCCACTATGTGGAGCCCCCAAAGAGTACAATTGATTACTCCCTATTCCTTGACTAAGTACCTGTACTTCTTGGCAGATAAAGATTTGGTTGCACCTAATCAAAAACTCATTGACGAAGTTGCAGCATTGAAAGACGTAGTTTGGGTTTGGGTTTGGAATAGCGGCAGCTACAATATTATGAACAACAATCCTGTTCCCACCATTGAAAACGTAGTAATTCGTTCCAAAGACAACGATTACTTCTATCATTTGGATAAAGAAGCTTATATGCCTGTAAAAGCAATGGAAGCTGCAAAGGTAGATACTGCGCAACTGTGGCCTTTCCCGGCAAAAGTTTTCTCTCAAAGTCAAATTCCTTTCGAAATCGTGCTGATGGATTCTGCTGACAACAGAAAACCGTTGAAGATTAAAGAAGACGATTTGGCTAAGTGCAAATAAAAATAACACCTTTGGGTGAGGGGGTATAACCAATGAACGCAAAAGCTACTAAATTTAACGCATTCCTGCAAGAAAACAATATTAACTGCTTCCAAGCGCAAGAAGTTGCTAACGAAATGCACTCTGTTTTG
>CALCUU010000253.1 GCA_937906915.1 uncultured Phascolarctobacterium sp.
GCTTCTCCATGGGTGGTAGTGATACCCTGCGTGGTTATGAAGATGACCAATTCCGCGGTAACAGTATGGTTAAAGCTACTTTGGAATATCGTTTCCCGATTATCAAAAAGGTACAAGGCGTACTCTTCACTGATAATGGCTATGCTTGGGATAAACGTCACGAAGATGACTTTGACTTTGGTTTAATTAAAAATAGCTTTGGTGTGGGCTTGCGCATCAATTCCCCGCTCGGTCCTGTTAAACTGGACTATGGCTATGGTGATGATGGTGGCAAATTCCACTTCAGCTTCGGTGGACAATTCTAATATTTGGAGTTTGTTATGAAGTCCAAAATGATTTTAACTCTTGCTGCAATGACAAGCTTTTTGCCATTGCAGCAAGCTTTTTCTATGCCAATTGAAAATGTTTACGTGCAGGTAGTTGACGTTACGGGAGGAACAAGCGCTCCCTTGCTCAACAAGATGTCCAATAGTATGCAGCTTGTTGCCGAGCAGCTTTTGCTTGAAAGAGATACGGAAACAATTCTGCCTGTGCAACAGGAATACGCAACTCTTTTGTCCGACATTGCGGACAGGGTGCTTACCGGTTACTACTTGCAAAGCACAGAACTTACCGTTGATAAAGAGTCTGAGCTTGTTTTTGAGGTAAAGCCTTGGAATGCATCTATTAGAAATGTACAGGTGGATTTGCAGTTTTCCGGAATTGAGGCACAAACCTCTGAACTGTTGGAAAGTAAACTGCCAACTTTGAAGAAACAGCTTAATGACACTATTAAGGGTGCTTCCGTTGATGCTAGCGATTGGGCAGACGGTGTGCTTAGAAAAATGGTGCGTCAGCAAGTAGAGCAAGCCTTGCCTGAATTTAAGGTTGCGGTCGATTTAGTTACCGAAGCCAATAAAACCGTAGTGCAAGTAATCATCTATCCTGTTGGTCAGTTAGTGCGCAATGTAAATTACAGCCTGCGCTCTGACGCGATTCCCAACATCTTATTGATGAAGCTTAAACACAAATACGCTGATGAATGTAATAAATTACGAGGCTTGCCTGTAAATTACGTTCAGCGTCAAAAAGCGGAGATTGAAGAGTTCTTGCTTAATAAATTGCGTAATGAGCCTGAAATTTTGGAGTATAAATTGCAGCCCTATGTAAATATCACTCCTGATACGGATATGGGCATAGAAATTTTAATCAGCTCCGATAAGTATAAGATTTGGTTTGAAGGCTATGGCGATATTGGCAGGGGCGAAGAAAATTTGTCCGGCAAGGCGCATATTGGTAAGTTTATTTCTCCTAAAGAAGAAGTATTTGGTGAGGCAGAGATAATTACTGATGATGTGGACTGGAACTTTGGCGTCGGTTATACACGTTACTGGGGAAAAAGTGGCTGGTCTTACATTAGAAGAATTCCTGACGGAGAAAACAATTATAAGCTGGAATATTATTTAGCACCTAAATGGCGGTTGAGGGCGGAACATTTTGCTAATAAGGACCGCAATGAATATGGCGTGCGTTATCGCATTCATGAATTCCTCAGCGCAGAATATGTTTATGGTGGCGATGAATTTTATTTGAGGATTATAGGAAATTTATAGCTTTTATTGAAAGAATTGTTCTTGGCTGATATAATAGACTATATATTTATGTAAGAAAGCAGGTATGTTAATTATGATGCAGCATTTGCGCAATCCTAAAAATGTTAAATTGGTTTCTTTGTTTGTAGCAGCAATCTTCGTATTGGGTTGCTTTGCGTTGACTTTGACTCAAAGTGGTTTTGGTGGCACTGCTTCTGCAGCTGCTAAGGAATCTGCAATTGGTGTAGTAAACTATCAAATGCTGGTATCCCAAAGCCCTGAACTTGCTAACGTAAGAACTGCTATGCAAAATGAAATTGCAACTGCTCAAAAAGATTTTGATGAAAAAAGCAAAACCATGAATGACGCTGAAAAACAACGTTATTACAAACAATTGCAAGAACGTATCGGTCACAAAGAAAAAGAATTGATGGATCCCGTTCTGAAAAGCATTGAATTGCAAATTCAAAAAATTGCTGATAAAAAAGGTCTTTCCGTAGTTGTTCATAAGGATACCGTTGTATTTGGCGGTGTAGATATTACTGATGAAGTAATCAGAGCGATGCAAAAAGGTTAATAAAATTAAACCATAGGAGGCCCTTTTGGGCCTCATTTGCTGTTGGTGCAGGAGGAATGAGTTATGGGCAAAGCTTTGCTGATAATGTTTGTTTTAGGTACATTGTGTGTATCTGCCTGCGGTAATGTAAAGAAAAATGATAAACCGGTTGTGTCAGAAAAACCGGAAAAATTTATTGTAGCTGAAGTTAAGACTGAGCCACTTGATAAATTAAAAGAATTAAAGAAGCTCAGTGAAGAAAATTATTTAGTGGCCGACGCTAATACCCGTATGGTAGAGATGCGTGGTAGAGAAGTTGCACAGCTTAAAAAGTATCGTGTGCAAGTTGAGCAAGAGGCTGAGGAGCAGATTGCAACGCAGAAAAAACAGCTTGAAGAAGAGTATCAATTGAGAATGTTTAATTTGCGTATGCAGCTGGATTCTTTAAAGATTCGTTCTAAAAATCGTGAGCAGCTGGAAAGTGAAATTGAAGATTTGCGTATTGAACGTGAAGCAAGGCTTGCCCTTTTACAGGAACGAAAACAAAATTATGTAAATTTGAAAATGAAGGCATATAGGGATGAGATGGAGCAACGCTTAAATCAAAAAGCTGCTAGTTTGCCTTGATATATTTATGAGAAAATTAAACTTAGTATAAGTGAGGTTATTGATTATGAAAAAAATTGTTGCCGGTTTGTTGATTGCCGGTTCTATGCTTACTTTTGGCTGCAGTGGTCGCAATGCTGAATTTGGTACTGTAGATATGCGTAAGATTGAAACTGAAGCTGTATTTGTAAAAACTACTCAAGACGAAGTTGCAAAACGTATGGAAGCGCTTCAAGTAGAAATGGAAAAGGCTTTGGAAGGCAAATCCACCGAAGAACAACAAAAAGTTATGACCGAGTATTCTGCTAAAGCGCAATTATTGCAAAGTGAAGCACAAAACAAATTGAAATCCAGCTTGGATAATGCTTTGCATCAAGTTGCTAAAGAAAAAGGCTTAGGCGCTATTTTGTACAAAGATGCTGTTCCCCAAGGTGGCACAGACGTAACTCAAGCTGTTATTGACAAAATGAAATAAATTATACAAGCGTGATGGAAGCTGTATTCACACGCTTTTACTTATGGAGGTTTAGAAGATGGAGAAGAGCGTACAAGAGTTAGCAGAGTTTCTGCATGGCACTGTAGAAAACGATAATCCTGCTTTGGTTGTTACCGGTGTTGCCGGTTTAGTAGAGGCTGGTCCGCAAGATATTTCTTTTGCAGTACCTCCCCATGTTGAACATTGCCACTTGAGCAAAGCTGGCGTTATGGTTTTGAGTCCGGCAGACCCTCAATTAGACGGCAGACCTGTTATTCGTGTAGAGAATCCTCGTGCAGCATTTGCTGCTTTGTTGGAATTGTTCCGTGCACCTGAAGAAATTGAGCGCGTAATCAGCCCTTTGGCTTATGTTGCACCTACTGCTAAGATTGGTGAAAATGTTGCAATCCAACCCTTTGCTGTTGTTGAAGCTGACGCTGAAGTTGGCGATGGTACTGTTATCTATCCTCACGCTTATATCGGTAAACGTGTAAAAGTTGGCAAGGATTGTATCGTATATCCCAACGTAACTGTTCGTGAAGACTGCGTGCTTGGTGACAGAGTTATTCTGCAAGCAGGTGCTGTAATCGGTGGCGATGGCTTTGGCTACATTACTCAAAACGGTAAGCATAGCAAAGTTCTGCAAACCGGTAATGTTATTTTGCATGATGATGTAGAAATTGGTAATAATACCTGTATTGACCGTGCTACTGCAAATAGCACCATCGTTGGCAAAGGAACTAAGATTGATAACTTGGTACACTTGGGTCACAACGATATCCTGGGTGAAAACTGCTTGGTTGTTGCTCACGTAGGTATTTCCGGTAGCGTTACCGTAGGTAATAACGTAACCTTTGCTGGTCAAGTTGGTACTGTAGGTCACATTACCATTGGCGATAATTGCGTATTTGGCGGTAGAACCGGCATTACCAATAATATTCCGTCCAACTCCTTTATGGCTGGCTTCCCTGCAATGCCCCATAAAGAATGGTTGCGTCAAGAAGCTAACATTCGTAAATTGGGCGATATGTTAAAACGAGTTAAAACCCTTGAGAAAGAACTGCAAAAATTACAAGAAAAGTAATTTTGCATAGTGGTGTAGTTAGTGTTAGGTTATTATATAGTTAAATTGTTTAGCAAGCTAATGTGCGTTTCTCCTAAATGGTTGCGCAATTTAGTAGCTAGCTTGTTAGGTGGTATTGCTTGCGCTTTCATTCCTAAGTGGCGTATGGATATGGCAACTGCCAATGTAATGGAATGTTTAGGTGTAGATGAAGCTCGTGCGAGACAGATTGCAGACGGTAGTTTGAGACGATTCGGCCGTATGATCGTGGAAGTAATGCGTTTCCCCCTTTTGAAGCCTGAAAATATCAATGAGCTTGTGAAAGTAGAAGGCTTAGAATATTTAGAGGCTGCCTATAAGGAAAATAAAGGTGTTATTATGGCAACTGGTCATTATGGCAACTGGGAACTTTTAGGTGCTACTGTTGCATTGCATGGTTATCCTATGCTTTCAATTGCAAGAAAGCAGAACAATAGTCACATGGATAAATTCATCAATGAATATCGTGAGATTGTTGGTCAAAAGGTAGCATATAACCATGGCGAGCGCGGATTACTTGCTATTAGTAGAATGTTGAAGGAGAAAAATCTGCTTGGCATTTTATATGACCAAGATACAGGTGACAGTAGTTGTGAGCTTGATTTGTTTGGTAAAGAAAGCGGAATGCCTTTAGGCCCTGCTGCTTTATCAAGAATTTATGGTTCTCCGATTTTACCGATTTTCATGCACAACAATACTGATGGCACTTGTACTGCTAAGATTCATCCGCCTTTGTATACTCCCAAAACAAAAGACAAAGAAAATGATTTTTATGTTGTCACCAGACAGCTTACAAATATTTTAGAACATGAAATTATCAGTGACCCGGAAATGTGGTTCTGGGTTCACGACAGATGGAAAGATGGACGTCGTCGTTTTGGCGGCAAAAAAAGAAGATAAAGGAGGAGCGCAATGACTGCTAAAAATATGCAACATACCATTTGCAAAGAGATTTCCTATTCTGGTATCGGTTTGCATTCCGGTAAAGATGTATTGATGACTTTTAAACCTGCAGCAGTTAATACCGGTGTTGTTTACGTGCGTACTGATTTGCCCGGTCGTCCCGAAATTAAAGCTTTAGCTGAAAATGTAAGCTCTACCGTAAAGGCAACTACCATTAGTGCCAATGGTGCCGAAGTATTTACTGTTGAACATTTAATGGCAGCTTTGTCCATGATGGGTGTAGATAATATTTATATTGAGATGTCTTCTCCTGAACCGCCTGTAACTGATGGCAGTGCTAAGGTTTTCTGTGAATTGTTAGAAGAAGCAGGTTTGCTGGAACAAGATGAAGAACGTCAAGTGTATGCTGTAGATAAAGAATTCCACGTACACGATGGTGACCGTTATATTGCTATTATTCCTTATGACGGATATCGTATTTCTTTTACTTCTATTAATAAACATCCCTTGCTCGGCACTCAGTACTATGATATTGAATTGAACAAGGAAAACTTTAAAGAAGAAATTATGGCTGCTAGAACTGTTGCTTTTACCGAGGAGCTGGAAATGCTTAAAAAACTTGGCCTTGGTTTAGGTGGAAGCTTGGAAAATGTAGTAGTTTTTGATAAGGATAAGATTTTATCCGTACCTCGTTTTGATGATGAATTGATCCGTCATAAAATTCTTGATGTGATTGGCGACTTATATTTGCTTGGACATATTAAGGGACATGTTATTGCTGTTAAGACAGGACATGCCTTTAATTCTCAAATAGCGAAACAAATTCAAGCCTACAGAACAAAGGAGGAAAAGTAAATGCCGGTATTAGATATTAATGAAATTAAAAAAGTTTTACCTCATCGCTATCCCTTGCTTTTGGTAGATCGTATTTTGGAATTAGAACCTATGAAACGTGCGGTAGGTATTAAAAACATTACTGCTAATGAAGTTCAATTCTTAGGTCACTTCCCTAACGAACCTATTATGCCCGGTGTATTGCTGATTGAAGCAATGGCACAAGTTGGTGGCGTGGCAATGCTTTACCCCGAAGAAAACCGTGGTAAAATTGCTATGTTTGTAAAGATTGATAACGTTCGTTTCCGCAAACAAGTAGTTCCTGGTGACCAAGTAGTTACTACTGCTGAAGTAATTAAGACTATGCGTGGCAGCATGGGCATCATTCACTGCGAAGGTAAAGTTGATGGCGTAGTAGCTTGCGAATGTGACTGCACTTTCGTAATTAAAGACCCTGTTGAATAAAATAATTAGTAAATGGCTTTAATAGGCAGAAAACATTAGAAAAAAAGATTATTAAAGCTATAATCTCGAAAAACAAGAATATTTACGGTGTAGAGTTTTTCTTGAAGTTGTGACTATGTTCTCATATTTGTGTTTAGTCGCTTAATTAAGTGATTGACTTTGAGGAGTGAAATGTATGTGTTCGGTTGAAATGCCTGAAAATAAAATTCATGAGACTGCGATAATCCATCCTACTGCTGTGTTGGGCAAAGGGATTGAAGTTGGCCCTTACGCAGTTATTGATGCAGAAACTGTAATTGGTGATGGTTGCAAGATTGGACCCCATGCAGTAATCCATAAATATACTACTATTGGCAAAAATTGCACTTTCTTCCCTGGTTGTTCTGTTGGCGCAGATCCCCAAGATTTGAAATTTGAAAATGAAAAATCTTATACCATTATTGGCGATGGCGGCACCTTCCGTGAATGTTGTACTGTTAACAGAGCAACTGGTGAAGGTAATGAAACTCGCATTGGCAATAATATTTTGATGATGGCTTATACTCACGTAGCTCATAACTGCATTGTTGGCAACAATGTTATTATGTCCAACGTTGCTACCTTGGCTGGTCACGTAATTGTTGAAGACCGTGCTGTTATTGGTGGTCTTTCTGCTGTTCATCAGTTCTGCAAGATTGGACGCAATGTTATGATTGGCGGTATGGCCCGTGTAACTCAAGACTTGCCTCCGTTTATGATTGCTGCAGGCGATCCGGCGTTTGTTTCCGGTTTGAACAGCGTTGGTTTGGCACGTGCAGGTATGCCTGCTGAACATCGTAGCGAATTGAAAAAGGCTTTCCGCATTTTGTATCGCAGTGGTCTAACTTTGCAAGAAGCTATCGCTACCATGGAACAAGAACTGGAAAGCAATGAACCCGTTGAACATCTGATGCGTTTCTTGCGCACTGTTGACCGTGGTATCATTCGCACTCGCAGAGGATAAGCAATGGAAGTATTAGGTGTACTTTCCGGTATAGGACATTTACCTGTTGAGGTTGCAAGGTCTGCGAAGAGCTTGGGCTATGAAGTAATTGCTGTTGGCGTAGTTCCTGATATAGATCCTGAGTTAGCTGGAAGTGTTGATAAATATTACGATATCAATATCGGTAAGATTGGTAAAATAATTTCCACTCTTAAAAAGCACAAGGTTAAAAAGGTAACCATGATTGGCAAGGTTACTAAAGAGGTTTTATACAAAGCAGGAGCTATTGTTCCTGATTTGCGTGCCATTAAAATTTTAGCAAGTGTTCCTGATAGAAAAGACGATACCATAATGAATGCAATCGTTAAAGAAATTGAGAGCGAAGGCATTATCGTTATGGATCAGACTGAACTTATCAAACCTTTATTGCCGAAGCCTGGTGTTTTGACTAAACGTCATCCTACTGAAGCAGAACTGGCTGATATGGAATTTGGCTTTGAAATGGCGAAGGCTATTGGTGGCTTAGATATTGGGCAGACTGTTGTTGTAAAGAACCGTGCTGTGATGGCCGTTGAAGCTATTGAAGGAACCGATGCTTGTATTTTACGTGGCGGCTTTTTAGGTAAAGGTGGAGTTATCGTTGCGAAGACAGCGAAGCCTTCTCAAGACCAACGTTTTGATATTCCCGGTTTTGGAACAAAAACAATGGAATCTATGATTCATGCTGGTGCAACTGGTATTGTCATCGAAGCAGGAAACACTTTAGTTGTGGAACGCGAGAAAACTATTGCTATGGCAGATGAACACAACATCACTATTCTTGTAAAATAAAAATCGAAAAAATTTATTTTCTTAGCGAGCAACATCGTTTGTTGCTCGCTTTTTGTGTTATAATATAAGTTGAAATCTTGTGAGCATTTGAGATTTGTTTCTAAAATTTTGTAATAGAGGAGTTATTATGGCGAAAATTTTAATTTCAGCAGGTGAAGTTTCCGGTGATATTCATGCGGCGGCAGTAACTGCGGCAATTAAAAAAATAGATCCTACCGCAGAGGTTTTTGGTATGGGCGGAGATGCTTTGCGTGGTGCAGGCGGAGAAGTCCTGTTTGATATAAAAGATCATGGCGTAATGGGATTTGTTGAAGTTGTAAAAAAACTCCCTGATTTATTTAAGTTACGTGATGATTTTGAAAAAGTTATGGATGAGCGCAAGCCTGATTGCTTGGTGACTGTAGATTATCCTGGCTTTAATATGAAACTAGCAAAGCTTGCTCACGATAAAGGCATTCCGGTGGTTTCCTACATCGCACCTTCTGCGTGGGCGTGGCATAAAAGTAGAGCCAAGAATGTTGCGAAGATTGTAGATCGTGTGGCTTGTATTTTCCCTTTTGAATATGAAGTTTATAAAGAAGCTGGTGCAAAAGTAGAATTTGTTGGTCATCCTTTGGTGGATATTGTGAAGCCAAGTATGTCAGCTGATGAGGCGAAAGCCTTTGCAGGCAAAAAGGAAGATAGACCGTTAATTCTTTTGATGCCCGGTAGTCGCTTGATGGAAATAGAAAAAATGTTACCAACACTTCTTGAAGCAGCGAAGCTTATTAAAAAGC
>CALCUU010000254.1 GCA_937906915.1 uncultured Phascolarctobacterium sp.
TATTACTGCCGGTATTTCGTACCTTATTGCTGATTACTTCTTTGAAACCAAAGAGCACGAATTGGCTAACAAGGGTCACGAAATGGCGGAGACCATCGAATACTTCATTCGTATGGACGACCGTGATACCCTTTACCGTTATATTGTGGCTGTCGATAGATTGGTTGGAGCAAGGATATGGCTATTTGACGAAAACTATGGACTGCTGGCTGCTTCCTATGTAAATCGTAGGAAGTCCAGTAGTAGTGATGACTCTATGAGCTATTTTTTCGATGAAAACAATACTATGACCAACCTTGAGAGTGAGGGTATAGCTCTTTTAGATAAGGACGTGAAGCGTGGTAATATCTCAGATAAGATTAGACTTATACTGAAGGATATTTACTCCGGCAAATCTGTTAAATCACAAATTTTCCATCCTTATTATAAGGAGCAAGTTATTTTGGTGGGCGTGCCTTACATAGACCCAATCACCAAAGCAAGGGGCGCAATTTTAATGACGGAGCCTTTAAGCGGCTTTGATAAATTTTTGCGCAACATTTACATTTATACAGTTGTTTTAGGGCTTATCGCCCTTGTGTTCAGCTTATTTATTGTTAAGAAGTTTTCTGAAACTCTTATCATGCCTTTGGTTACCATGAAGGAAAGTGCTACGGCGATGGCTGCCGGGGACTATTCCATGCGCGTAGAAGTTAAGGGCGAAGATGAGGTTGCAGAGCTTGGCAAGGCGTTTAATTCTCTTGGCAGTGATTTGAATGCTTATGTAAACAAGATGGAACGTACAGAAAAAATGCGTCGTGATTTCGTGGCGAACGTTTCTCATGAACTGCGTACACCGGTTACCATTATTCGTGGTTATAACGAAGCGATTTATGATGGTACGGTAACTGACGCTGAGGTTGTACAGCGTTATCGCAAGATGATAAATGAAGAAACCATTCGTCTTGAAAGAATGGTGCGTGAATTATTGGATATTAGCCGTTTGCAATCAAGCGACGAAATTTCCTTACACAATATGGATGAGCTGCCTTTTGCGGTGATTATCCGCAACGTTGCCGAAAAATTGATGATAAAGAGTGCAGAAAAGCACGTAAAATTCACTGTTGATGCAGATGATGACATAAAAATTTTAGGCAACGGCGACCAAATGGTACAGTTAGTACTAATTTTAAGCGATAACGCATTGAAATATTCGCCAGAAAATAGTATTATATCGTTAGGTGCGAAAAAATTAGAAGATGGTTCTGTCCTTTTTACAGTTAAGGACGAGGGGCCTGGCATCCCCGAAGAAGACATACCCTTTATTTGGGAGCGTTTCTACAAAGTGGATAAATCCCACTGCCGTAATGTTCCCGGTACCGGTTTAGGTCTTGCCATCGCCAAAGAAATTATTCGTATGCACGGTGCTCAAGCCGAAGTAAAAAGCGAGTGTGGTCAAGGAACCACATTTGAAATTAAATTTCCAAAGGATAAGGTAGTATAATGTTAAAGTATTTTTGTCCCGATTTTAGAATTAAAAGCCTGTATGACCTTTCTCCGAAATGGTTGAAACGTAATGGCTATAACAAAATTGTTGTGGATGTAGACAACACTATGATTCCTTACGATAAAACTGTTGTTGGCCCCCGTATGATGACCTGGATTCGTCACATGCACCAACAAGGTATCAATGTTGCCCTCATTACCAACAATGGTGGCGATCGTATGAAAGCAATCTCCCGCCAAACCCAATTAGGTTGCGTTATGCGTGCAATGAAACCGTTGCCGACCTCTTACAAAAAAATTGTGCAAGGTATGGGCGGCGGCAAAATCCTGTTCATTGGCGACCAATTATTGACCGACGTTCTGGGTGCTAAATTTGCTGGTCACCCCGTAGTATGGTGCCAATCCTTGGGCGGTCCGGAACACTGGATTACTCGCTTCAACCGTAAAATTGAAAAATTCATTGCAAATCGTTTGATTAGCAGTGGTAGAATGCCTAAGGAGCGCGTATTATGAAAATAGCCTTGCTGCAAATGGAAGTTTTGGAAAAAAACAAGGAAGCTAATGTAGCTCACGGTTTGCAGCTGGTGCGTCAGGCAGCAGTCGAGCACGACTTGCTGGTGATGCCCGAAATATGGACCACCGGTTATTCCTTGGGACGATTGTCCAAGGAAGCTGAAACAGCGGACGGTGAAGTGTTAGCAGAAATCTGCAAGATTGCTGCCGAAAACAAATGCAGTATCATTGCAGGTTCTGTTCCTATGTCCAGGGATGGAAAGGTTTATAACACCTCCGTTGCCATCAATAAAGAAGGTCAAATTGTAAATATGTACGATAAGGTGCATCTGTTTGGCTTGTTTAAGGAAGAAGAATTTTTTGCCCCCGGTGAAAATTTCCAAGCCTTTGATTTAGATGGCGTGTGCTGTGGTTCTACTATTTGTTATGATTTGCGTTTCCCCGAATTATATCGTCATTTAGCATTGCAAGGTGCGAAGATTATCTTCTGCCCTGCTGAATGGCCCTCAGCTCGCGGCGACATTTGGCGTCTTTTGGCGCAGGCTCGTGCAGCTGAAAACCACATTTTCGTAGTGGCGGTGAATTGCGCAGGAACCTTTAAGGGTGCGCCTTTCTTCGGACACTCTATGCTGGTAGCTCCCAGTGGTAAAATTTTAGCTGAAGCTGGTGACAAGGAAGAAATTATCTCCTGTGAAATCAATTTAGCTGACATAGATAAGGTGCGTAACAGGCTGAATGCTTTGGCTGATGTGCGCAAGGAGCTGATTCAATAATGAATTACAGAAGTTTTTTGACCGGAATAGCAGCCGGTCTACTTTTGTTTGTGCAGACAGGCATTAGTAGCGTGGAAGCTGCCCTTCCTGCCGATGCGCCCAAGGATATAAAATTCATTTTGGGATTTTATTACGGCAACGGTGAAAACATTTTAATAAGAGA
>CALCUU010000255.1 GCA_937906915.1 uncultured Phascolarctobacterium sp.
GAAAAGATTGACGGCTTAATTTTGTGGGCAACTCCTAACGATTTACGCAAAACCTTTTTAAACGCTTTAGGTGACGAGCTGTATAAGCAGCTTGATGCAGGGGAGACTCTTCATTTGGAAGACGAGCGTGGTAAAATGGATTTGACCCCTGATTTTTTGACGGACTTGGATAAATACAATTTAACTGAAATTATGAGCAAGTGGCAGGATAGACCTCTTCTTATTTTGCACGGAGAGCAGGACGTAACCGTTGACGTTGCTCAAGGCAGGAAGAACTTTGAACTGGCAGGTGGCGACAAGGAAATCTACACCTTTGCCAACGGTGACCATACCTTTAGCGAATGTGCCACAGAAGCCAACGCTCAGATTGTGAAATGGTTGTATTCAAGGACTTAACCGTTGTATAATATAATGTAAAACATTTTTTGGAGGCTTATTCAAAATGAAAAAGATTTTATTGATATGCTTGCTCCTTGTGTGTGCGATGGCAATGACTGCTTGCGGTAAGGAGCCTGAAAAGAAAGTTGCTATGGACCCTGCAACAGCAGTGTTCACTACTAATATGGGAAGCTTTGAAATTAAACTGGCAACAGATATGGCTCCCAATACCTGCGCTAACTTTATCAGCTTAGCGAACAGAGGCTTTTACAATGGCATCATCTTCCACCGTGTCATTGATAATTTTATGATTCAAGCTGGTTGCCCCAATGGTGACGGCACTGGCGGACCGGGCTACGTTATTCCTGACGAGTTCCACAAAAAGCTGAAACACAATGACGAAGGCGTGCTCTCCATGGCAAATCGTGGACCTAACACCGGTGGCAGCCAATTCTTCATCACTTTGCGCGATTGTCCGTGGCTTGACGGCAAGCACGCAGTTTTTGGCAAAGTAACCAGCGGTATGGAGGTTGTCCGTAAAATTGGCAGAAGCTATACCGATATGAACGATAGACCCTTGAAGAAAGTTGTTATTGAAAAAATTACCATCGAGAAGCGTTAAGCTAAGGAGGAAAGAGTTTGTCTGTAAATCAAGATGAACGTATTTTAGAAACTATAGACCAGCAGGAAATGGTAGGCATCTGCGGTAGAAACGAAGAGTTCCTGCGCATTATTCGTGATGCCTTTAATTGCAAGATTGTTGCCCGTGGCAATCAGGTTGCCATTAGTGGAGCAGAGGACGAAGTTGAAAAACTCCGTCAGCTTTTCATGGAGCTTTTGTTCCTGTATAGACAAGGCTTGCCCTTGACTGCTCACGACGTGCGTTACAGCATTTATATGGTGAAGGCAGGCAAGACTGAAAGCCTCCACCGTATGTATGCGGATACCATTATCACTACTAACCGTGGTCGTCAAGTAAAGGCTAAGACCTTGGGGCAATGGCATTATGTGGAGACCATTCGTCACAACCATATTACTTTAGGCATTGGCCCTGCGGGTACAGGCAAAACTTACTTGG
Organism: uncultured Phascolarctobacterium sp.; assembly: GCA_937906915.1. Taxonomy (GTDB): domain Bacteria; phylum Bacillota; class Negativicutes; order Acidaminococcales; family Acidaminococcaceae; genus JAHHUH01. Next base: position 1,457 of record CALCUU010000255.1, read on the forward strand.
CTGTTGCCCTTGCGGTTGCTGCCTTGAAGAAGAAGGAAG
>CALCUU010000256.1 GCA_937906915.1 uncultured Phascolarctobacterium sp.
CATTTCGCAGAGCTGTAATAAATTCTTTTTCAGCTTGGGCAGAGGGCTCTCCCCTGCTCCGAAGATAGCGGTGCTACGGTCAGGAGTTTCGCAGTCACCAATCATATACACAACGGGATGCTCTTGGTCGATAGTCGCAGGGCACTTTACTGCCAATTGACGCAGGAACTCTGCCGCTGCAGCAGGACCCATACCACCAAGCACACCTAATTTTTTACCATTCTTAACGTATTTTACTTCGCTCATAATAAACTTCCTTTATTCATTCCAACCCTTGCACAGGTCTACCCAACCTTGGCAGTTGCAGGAATATTTTTCTAATTCTTCCGGAGTAAATTCAATGGCGCTGTTAGAGCTGCCACAAGCAGGGAAAAAAGTAGTAAAGCGTTTCAAGGAAATGTCCAAGTAAACCTTTACACCCTCGTTAATACCAAAGGGGCAAACGCCACCAATGGCATGACCAATCATAGGCTCCACTTCTTCCGCACTAAGCATCTTCGCCTTAACTCCAAAGAAGTGTTTAAATTTAGGGTTATCTATTTTGCTATCGCCAGCAGTAACGATAAGCACGCAACCCTCGCCCACTTTGAAGGAAAGGGTCTTAGCAATGCGTGCCGGTTCGCAGCCTGCAGCTTGAGCAGCCAGCTCCACAGTTGCACTGGAGGTAGCAAATTCTATAACACGGTCTTCCATATCAAATTGTCTAAAATAAGCACGAACTTTTTCTATGGACAAGGGAATGCCTCCGTTCTAAATGTTATTCTTAATTTTGACGAACTCTTTTACAGTAGCGGCAACGTCTTCCGCTCCAAGGATAGCACGTACAATGGCAGCACCCTCTACGCCTGTAGCAAGTACGTCTTTAACATTACTCAAATCAACGCCACCAATGCCCACCATGGGAATATCCACCGCACGTCGGATAGCAGCGAGACCATCCAATCCCAACGCAGTTACCTTCGCTTTAGTGGTAGTGCCATAAACTGCACCACAGCCTAAGTAATCAGCACCGTCGTCAATGGCTTGCTGAGCTTC
>CALCUU010000257.1 GCA_937906915.1 uncultured Phascolarctobacterium sp.
AATTACCTCAGCGTGGGTAAAGTTCCAAAGTTCTGGCAGTTCGCCCGGTTTTAAACCACGAGCTTGGAGCATAGTACCCATTGCTCCATCATAAAACAGGAGCTCCTTACCCAATAAGTCTTTAAAATTCATTCTTCAACCTCCCTGTAGGGACAATTTATATTATTACAACTCAGACACTTTTTCCAAACACAGGATGCCTCTTCCGACAAGCCTATCACTGCCGTCACCGATTTACTCGGCGCCATCATCAACCCATCCGTCAAAGTTAAGCCTAATTTTTTCTCACACTCTAAGATTGCAAACAGCTTGCGTTGCTCCGACAAATCCCAGTCGCCATAACCGGGAGAGAAACGAGGACGTTGGTGCAAATCACACTCTACCCGTTCCTGCACTTCATCACAATAGCCTTCGATAATTGTCGCCGCCACTGCCTGCGCCGCAGCACCTTCGCTTACGCTTTCAAGGGCAAGTCTGCGCACGGCAATATCCACCTTTGCACCCAAGGTCGCCGCCAAAAGCAGAACCTCTTTGCAACCAGCAAGATGCTTTGCCAAATCTTTGGAAGTAAATTTTACGCCACAGTCCAGCAGCACACCGTCCTCCAAAATTTCGCAAGCGTGCTTTTGCAGGACGTGACGAGCCTGCACCTCGTTACGCAATTTCAAAAAAACTGTATCTACCAAAATGCCTGCCGCTTCATCATTAGCCTGCGCCCTTAAATAACGCAAGGCTTCGGCTCTTGAGTATCTCATTTTACAATCTCCGACAAATTATTCATAATACCACCAATGATTTCCGGACGATTCATGGTATAAACGTGAATGTTCTTGAAACCGTTGGCAATAAGATCAATGATTTGTCCCGTAGCGTAAGCAATACCAGCTTGCTTCAAAGCTTCCGGTTTATCTGCAAATTTTTCTACGATAGCACGGAACTGGGGCGGAAGCTTAGTACCGCTCAGCTGGCAAATGCGATTAATCTGCCCAGCGTTTGTTACAGGCATAATGCCTGGAACTACGGGCACATGAATCCCTGCGGAAAGCAGGCGGAACATATAATTGTAGAGAACCGTGTTATCAAAAAACATTTGAGTTACTAAAAA
>CALCUU010000258.1 GCA_937906915.1 uncultured Phascolarctobacterium sp.
TCTTCATGCCTTTGATAACCATATTATAAAGGTTGCGCGAACGGTCGGCATGAGGGTAGGCGTTGTTCAAGCTGGTAGCTACTGCTGCAAAACACTTCACGTCATCCTTGCTTGCCAACGGATCGAAAATCATATAACCATTCAATGTCTGGAACAAGGCGAAATAAGCGTATGTCTTGTTCGGTGCTGCATAGATATAGTTACGTTTTACCTTTTCCTTATATTCATTGATGTATTTCATCAGTTGGTTTTGTGCCAAACCTGCCGGAAGGCCGCTTTGTGCCAACTTGTCCACTTTTTGCTGCAATTCTGCCTGCAGCATGACCAGTTCCTTGATTTTCAGATTGTTTTCAGAACCTTCAATGGTATAATCCGTATCGAACTTAGTGGCATCTGTCTTTACCGTAACCGTTTCGGTAGAGTCCACCGCAAAGTTAATTACCTGATTCCCCATACGGAGACGATAGAACTCCGGAGATTCCGGGCGTATCTCTGCAAAACTGAAACTTCCGTTACTTCCCAACTTTACAGAATCCAACAAGGAAACACCTCCCAGGCCAGATGCTTCGAAATAAAGCGTCTTGTCTTCCGCACCGGTCACTTCACCCTGAACCTTGAACTTCGGTTCATTGTCGCAAGCGCTCAGTCCTACCAACACAAGTGCAAGCAAACCATATACAACTTTCTTCATTATCATTTTTTATATTAAAATATTAACCCTCTTCTTCTTCGTGATGAATGGCAGCTAAGGAAACTACCTTGTCATCGTCGTTCAAAGTCATCAGCTTCACACCTTGGGTGTTACGGCTGTATTGGGAAATTTGGTCAACATCAATGCGGATAATAATGCCACCTGCGGTAATCATCATAATCTCTTGTTCCGGATTGATAACACGCATACCTACAACGGTTCCGGTTTTTTCGGTAATCTTCATATTGATTACGCCCTTACCACCGCGGGTTTGCTTGCGATATTCGCTAACAGCAGTGCGTTTACCCATACCAAGCTCGGTAGCGGTAAGCACTTCGTAATTTTCGTTGGCAACGCTATCCATGGCAACAACTTCGTCACCATAGTTAAGGCTAATGCCACGGACGCCATGAGCAGTTCTGCCCATAGGTCTTACGTCTTGCTCGTCAAAGCGGATAGCAATACCGTTCTTGGTTGCAATAACAATTTCGCTATTGCCGTCAGTCATTTCTACGCCAATAAGGTCTTCGTTAGCATCTAAGTTAATGGCAATCAAACCGGATTTACGAGCGCTGTCAAAATCTAAGAGATTAGTTTTCTTAACAGTACCTTTGTTGGTTGCCATGAACATGAAGTGGTCATCCTTAAATTCCTTAACAGGAATAACTGCGGTGATTTTTTCTCCTTGTTCAATGGGCAGTACGTTAATAATGGCAGTACCTTTGGCAGTACGTCCTGCTTCCGGAATTTCGTAGCCTTTTTGGCGGTAAACCTTGCCTTTATTGGTAAAGAACAAAATATTATGGTGAGTGGTAGAAAGGAATAAGTGCTCTGCACAATCATCTGCTTTCTTACCGCTGCCACCGGTTTTGCCTACGCCACCACGTTTTTGGTTGCGGAAGTTATCCAAGGTTTGACGTTTAATGTAGCCTTGGTGGCTAATGGTAACAACAATGTCTTCTTCTGCAATCAGGTCTTCAATATCCATATCAGAATTATCCATGGAAATTTCAGTACGACGGGGGTCACCAAATTTCTTTTGCATTAAGAGCAAATCTTCTTTAATGATGTTCATAACCTTTTGCTCATCTGCAAGAACGCTTTCCAACCAATCGATTTGTTCCATAACGTCGATGTATTCATCATCAATCTTTTTACGTTCCAAACCGGTCAAACGTTGCAGGCGCATATCAAGAATTGCCTGTGCTTGACGTTGGCTAAGGCTGAATTTTTCCATTAAGGAAGTTTTTGCGATATCAGCAGTTGCGCTGTTACGAATGGTATGGATTACTGCGTCAAGATTATCAAGAGCAATCTTCAAGCCTTCCAAAATGTGGGCACGGTCTTGCGCCTTTGCCAATTCGTAACGGGTACGTCTGGTAATAACATCTTTTTGATGTTCTAAATAGTATTCTAAAATTTGCTTCAGGTTCAACACGCGGGGCTGACCATTTACCAGCGCCAGCATAATGATACCAAAGGAGCTTTGCAATTGAGTGTGCTTATAAAGTTGGTTTAAGATTACGTCAGGCACTACATCGCTCTTCAATTCGATAACAATGCGCATACCTCTACGGTCGGACTCGTCGCGTAAATCGGTAATGCCTTCCACAACACCGTCTTTAACCAGCTGAGCAATATTTTCAATTAAGCGTGCTTTATTTACTTGGTAAGGAATTTCGCTTACAACAATGCGGTGCTTGCCCTTTTGCATAGGTTCGATTTCCGCTTTGGCACGAATCTTCACAACACCACGACCGGTATTATAAGCACTGCGGATACCGTCAGTACCTAAAATCATTGCGCCGGTGGGGAAGTCAGGGCCTTTAATGGCGGTCATCAGCTGGGGAATTTCTGCATCGGGGTTATCAATAAGCATTACTAAGCCATTAACTACTTCGCTCAAATTATGAGGAGGAATGTTAGTAGCCATACCTACTGCGATACCTGCACTACCGTTAATTAAGAGGGCAGGAACCTTAGAAGGAAGTACGCTAGGTTCTTTCAAGGATTCGTCGTAGTTAGGAACAAAGTCAACGGTTTCCTTTTCGATGTCTTCCAGCATCATCTCTGCGATTTTCGCCATACGCACTTCTGTATAACGCATTGCCGCAGCGCTGTCACCGTCCACACTACCAAAGTTACCGTGACCATCAACCATTAAGTAACGGGTAGAGAAGTCTTGCGCCAAACGAACGATAGCTTCATAAACGGAAGAGTCGCCGTGGGGATGATACTTACCTAAAACTTCACCGACAATACGTGCAGATTTTTTGTAGGGTTTGTTAGAAGCCATGCCAGCTTCTTGCATTGCGTACAAAATTCTGCGGTGTACAGGCTTCAAGCCATCGCGAACATCAGGCAACGCACGTTGAATGATAACGCTCATGGCATAGTCGATGTAAGATTTTTGCATCTCTTCTTCGATATAGACTGGTAAAATTTTACCGGTAGTATTTTCTAAATCCACTTTATCACCCTTTACTTTCCACTAAAACAATACATTTCAATAATTATTCAAAACATCTATATAGAGAATAAATCAATTTTTAATACTTTATTATACCATATTTAGTAGATTTTTTCAAAACTCACAAAGGTTACCTCTATGAGTCAATAATAAAAATCACTTAAATAAAATTTCGTAAACCTGCTTACCAATAAGCAAGGTTGTTACTAATAAGTAAAGCGGGCGCACATAAGCTGCGCCTTTTTTTATTGCCATGCGGGAGCCAAAAATTGCGCCTACAATCATACCGCCAGCCATGATTACGCCGTAAACCCAAAGTACGGAACCACTCAAGGCAAAGGAGAGCAAAGCACCAATACCGCTGGCAAAGTTCAAAGCCTTAGCATTACCTGCCGCTGTAACAAAATCACAGCCAATAAATAAAAAGCCAAAGATTAAGAAGGAACCTGTTCCCGGACCAAAAAAGCCATCGTAAAAGCCTAAACCTAAAGCCATCAAGGCTACGGCGAATAAATCCTTTACGCCTAATTGCTCCTTAGAAGCAACATCGCCCCAATCCTTGCGGAAGTAGGTGTAAATTGCCACAGCTACCAGCATTACGACGATAATGTTCTTCATCAAGGCTTCCGGTAAAAGGTACACCACGTAAGCACCCACTGCAGAGCCTATAAACGACAAAGGCATAAAGCATAGGGCAACCTTTTTATTTATCTTGCCTGCCTTCCAAAAAGAAAGGACACTGGTAAAAGCACCTGTTGATGCTGCCAATTTATTTGTTCCCAGCGCCAAAGGTACGGGCATTCCTAAAGCAAGTAGGGCAGGGGTGGATATTAACCCGCCACCACCAACAGTGGAATCTATAAAGCAGGCAATAAAACCTGCAATTACTAGGAACGCCACCGTATACATATCTAAGTCAGCAATAAATTGCTCCATTTTAACCCCTCCAAGTGCATAGCACTATTACTTCTTAATTTTAGAAGCCTTTTTTATTCAACAAAACACAAATACAAACCAATTTTGCCCTCAAGGCAGTTTAATTTTACTTCTCCTTGGGGAATATTACTAATTGCGTAAGGGTGCAGTAATTCTAGCTTCGCTTCATTAAGCTCCCAACGCACATTTTCCAGTGTAACCTTGCTAGTTTCGCTTAAAGGCAGCAGTGATAAAGCCTTCACTTCTTTTTCTAAATTAAGCTTCACTGCTTCGCCTGCGGTTACTAAAAGCATTGCTTCCTTTTCATCAGCAAGGATAACTTGCCCTTGATTTTTCTCTTTATAGGCAAGTAGGGAAAAAACATTGCTGTAAAGGTGGTCAAACCTACCACCCCACACACCAGTGCAAATTACATTACCACTAGGTAAATTTTCTAAAAGCAGTTGTAAATCTGTATCGTCCTTTTCCGCAGGGTAGCTTTTTACTGCAACGCCTAATTCTCTTGCTTTTTCGTTATTATAAATATTTTTCCATTCCCATGTATCATGTTGTCTTGTAAGCTCTACAAATTCGTTTATTATACTATTTTCTGTTAA
>CALCUU010000259.1 GCA_937906915.1 uncultured Phascolarctobacterium sp.
GTGCGAGTTTTACCAAGTTCCTTCAAAAGCTCAAAGTTTTGCATATTACGTGCGCCTACTTGAATAAGGTCAACGTCTTCTACGAAGCGTTCAATCTTATCTGCGCTCATAATCTCTGTTACGATTGGCAAACCGGTTTCTTCTTTAGCAGCTTTGAGGTAATCAAGCCCAAGCTCTTTTAAACCTTGGAAGCTGTAGGGGGAAGTTCTGGGTTTGAAGGCACCGCCACGCATTAAGGTTGCGCCACCAAGTTTTACAGATTTTGCAACGCTTGTAACTTGCTCCATGCTTTCAACAGAACAGGGACCGGCAATAACCTGAATCTTACGTCCGCCAATGGGAACTCCGCCCACATTGACAATGCTGTCTTCCGGATGGAACATACGGTTGGCACGCTTAAAGGGTTCTTGCACGCGCATAATTTTTTCGATGCAATCATCTGCAATCAAAGTGCGCATGTCAAAAGCGCTGGTGTCACCAACAATGCCATACAAGGTAATGTTCAAACCATTACTTTCATGAATGACGAAGCCATGGTTTTCCAATTTTGCTCTTACTTTGAGCTTAGCCTCTTGGGGTGCATTAGGTTTAAATACGATAATCATAATCTTTTCGCTCCTTTACTATCCTACAAATTCTACAATACTACTCTATAGCTAAAGCGAATGCTTAACCTAGACAATTTTAAATTGTGCTTCTACAATACTACAAATGCTACAAAATTACAGGTCTCTACCTACGATTTGAGCGATGCCTTTCAGTTCGCCCATGAGATGTGCAAAGCGTTCCGGTTTCAAGGATTGTGCACCGTCACATTTTGCGTGTTCAGGATCATTATGTACTTCAATGAGCAAACCGTCTGCGCCAACAGCTACTGCTGCTTTTGCCAAGGGTTCTACCATCCACCACAAGCCTGCTGCGTGGGACGGGTCAACGATTACCGGCAAATGGCTCAGCTTTTTAACTGCGGGGATTGCGCTCAAGTCCAAAGTGTTGCGGGTGAAGGTTTCAAAAGTTCTAACGCCACGTTCACACAGGATAACGTTTTCGTTACCGCCAGCCATAATATATTCTGCGGACATAATCCATTCTTCAATAGTTGCAGAAAGACCACGTTTCAACAAGATAGGAGTGCGGATTTTGCCCAGCTCTTTCAAAAGCTCGAAGTTTTGCATATTGCGTGCGCCTACTTGGATTACGTCAACGTCTTCTACGAAGCGTTCAATTTTATCAGCGCTCATAATTTCAGTTACAATGGGAAGACCAGTTTCTTCACGAGCAGCTTTCAGATAATCAAGGCCTAATTCTTTCAAGCCTTGGAAGCTGTAGGGGGAAGTTCTGGGTTTGAACGCGCCACCACGAAGCAAGCTTGCGCCGCCCATTTTTACGGATTTAGCAACTGCGATTACTTGTTCTTCACTTTCAACGGAGCAGGGGCCTGCCATAACTTGAATCTTGCGACCGCCAATGGGAACTCCGCCCACATTGATGATGCTGTCTTCCGGATGGAAAGCACGGTTAGCACGTTTGAAGGGTTCGGATACACGCAGAACTTTTTCTACGCAATCATAAATACGCAGTTGGTTAATATCCAGCGCACTGGTGTCACCAATAATACCGAAAATAGTATTACCGATACCGGTAATTTCATTTATCATATAGCCTTGATTTTCAAGTTTTTGTTTAATACCAGCTTTAGTTTCTTGGGGTGCATTGGGTTTGAATACGATTACCATAAAAATTTCTCTCCTTTGTTGTTCATGTAAGCTTAAAATTTTACTATGCAGATGATGCTTTTAGTACTTTTCTTTAAACTTACCACCACGATTATTTACCTCCCTAGGTAATGTATCGCCGCTCGCTTAAAATTAAAAAGGGCTCTCGTAAGAGAGCCCTTGTAAAAAACATATCTGTTGTGGTGATTAAAACCTATCACCTAAAAAGGCACTGTTTACGATACAACTGCATTATGAATTTTGGCAAGCAAAAAAGCCGGTGCTAAAGTAGTTTCTAAAGACCGGTGCAAAGTAGCCGTATTCAACTGCAGTGTTTTTCAAAACAATGTCCATTTTAATTCACCTGCAAAAATAGATTACGCCTTTGTGTTCAAAAGCTATTGTGGTAATTCTACTCTTTTCGTGTACAACAGTCAAGCAAAATGCAATATTTTGTTTTTCAAGATTTAATTCAGCAAATAAGTGTAAAGTTTTTAACAAAGAATAGTGTACAAAAAACTTTAATATTTTTATCGCTCCACCAATTTATAAATCAAAGCATTGCAAATTGCAGCAGCTACATTGCTACCGCCCTTGCGTCCTCTCGCTACAATGTAAGGCACGCCAGTTTGCATAATGATTTCCTTAGACTCTACCACGTTTACGAAACCAACGGGTACACCAATTACCAGCTCCGGTTTAATTTTGCCTTCCTTCATCCAATATCTGATTGTTGAAACAGGGACTCCAACTAACTTTGCAAACTTAGCTATTGTCAACATATCTTTGCTTGGCTCTTTTTGATTTACATCAAGTAATGCAATCATCATTTTTAGTGAACGATTAAGAGATGAAAGCATAAAATTATAATAAGGCTCTTTATTTTCTCTGACTTGGTATGTTTCAAGCGCAGTTAAATATCTTTTTCTATCAATGGTGCGAATAATTATTGGTGCGTAGCCATTTTGTAGCAAAATTGCATTTAATAATAGTCTTGCTGTTCGGCCATTACCATCTGTAAATGGGTGAATAGTAACCAAACGATAATGTGCCTCTATTGCTTTAACCAATATATCATTATCTTTTTGTATTAACCAT
>CALCUU010000260.1 GCA_937906915.1 uncultured Phascolarctobacterium sp.
AAGCCTTTGCAGCTAATGTCATAGTTTTGGCAGAAAACGCAATGAAGGTTGCAACCGCTGAAGAACACGGTGCCGCTACCTTTTGTTCCGCTAATGCAAGGCTCTTCCCACATGTGCAGTCCTGCTTTTGCTACGATGGGGAGCATGCCACAGCCACAGCTACCGAAGAATCTTTCCGGGTTATCGTCATTCATACATTCAGGTCTATCTACGCCACAACGATGGGGGCAAACGTAACAATATGTCAAAGTAATCATCTCCTTGAAAATTATCCTTTATTCATTGTAGCACAAGGCAAAGTTGTTGACAAAAATATCAGCAGATTTTATAATTTTCTATAGTAGGTCATATAACTGACGGAAAGTGGAACACCACATGGGAGTATGACCGGTTAACGCCGACCGTCTGGGCACAAAGCCAGATTAGTGTCGGTTTTTTTAATTTAAGGGAGGTTTATACAGTGAAAGAATTAGCATTGAAATATGGTTGCAACCCCAACCAAGCTAAAGCTCGTATTTATATGAAGAACGATAAAGAACTGCCCATCGAAGTATTGAACGGTCGTCCCGGCTTCATCAACTTCTTGGACGCTTTCAATAGCTGGCAATTGGTTAAAGAATTGAAAGAAGCTACCGGTCTTCCGGCTGCTGCTTCCTTCAAACACGTTAGCCCTGCTGGTGCTGCTGTTGCTATGCCCATGAGCGACACCCTGAAAAAAATCTACTACGTTGACGATTTAGAACTGTCTCCTTTGGCAACTGCTTACGCTCGTGCTCGTGGCGCTGACCGTATGAGCTCCTATGGTGACTTTGTTGCCCTGTCCGATGTTTGTGATAAAGAAACTGCTACCATGCTTGCTCGTGAAGTATCCGACGGCGTTATCGCTCCCGGCTACACCGAAGAAGCTTTGGCAATTCTCAAAACTAAACGTAACGGTACCTACAACGTAATCAAAATTGACCCTGACTACGTTCCTGAACTGAGCGAAACCAAAGACGTATTTGGCATTACCTTTGAACAAGACCGTAACGAAGCTAAAATTACCACTGATATGCTGGTAAACCGCCCCACCGTTAATAAAGAAATTCCCGAAGCAGCAGCTCGCGATTTGCTGATTGCTTTGATTACCTTGAAATATACCCAATCCAATTCTGTTTGCTACGTTAAAGACGGTCAAGCAATCGGTATCGGTGCAGGTCAACAATCCCGCGTACACTGCACTCGTCTGGCTGGCAATAAGGCTGACATCTGGTGGCTGCGTCAAAACCCGAAAGTATTGGCACTGCCCTTCAAAGAAAACATCCGCCGTCCGGACCGCGACAACACTATCGATGTTTACATCTCTGATGACTACGAAGACGTTTTGGCAGACGGTATCTGGGAAAACTTCTTCACTGAAAAACCGGAACCGCTGACCCGTGAAGAAAAGAAAGCTTGGCTGAAAGAATTGAACGGCGTAGCTCTTGGCTCCGACGCATTCTTCCCCTTCGGCGACAATATTGAACGTGCTCATCGTAGCGGCGTAGAGTTCATCGCTCAAGCTGGTGGCTCCATCCGTGACGATAATGTTATTGAAACTTGCGACAAATACGGCATCGCAATGGCGTTCACTGGTTTAAGATTATTCCATCATTGATAAAAAATCCCGTTCGAGAGAACGGGATTTTTTATTATGGAAAATATATTATATTTTTAATTAAAAACTTAAACTTCCCTATTGCCAAAGACGTTGGTTGCTTTTATAATGTATTCAGATATTATGAGCTGGTACTAAAAGCAGGTGAAAGAATGAATTCTACAAGAAAGTTAATACGCCATGAAAGACTGCAACACATCCTGCATAACAATCCGTTTATGACAGATGAGCAGTTGGCAAAGACCTTAAAGGTTAGTGTTCAGACCATTCGCCTGGATCGTGTGGCGCTGGGCATACCGGAGCTACGCGAACGCACCCGTGATATGGCAGAGGGCGCACAGTCCAAACTGCGTGCCATCGACAAGAAGGATATCGTGGGCGAGCTCATTGATTTGGAATTAAATAAGGTAGGCATTTCTACCTTGAAGATAACTCCGGATATGGTTTTGGAAAAAACCGGCGTTGCTCGTGGACATTATATGTTCGCAATGGCAGATACCCTCGCCCTTGCAGTGGTAGATGCGCAAACAGCGTTGACCGGAGTAGCCAATGTAAAATATAAGGTGCCTGTGTACGCAGGTGCAAACCTTGTAGCAAAGGCAGAGGTAACTAATCGTCGTGACGATAAGTACTTTATCTGCGTAAGAATTAAGAATAATAACGAGGAAGTTTTCCGCGCTAAGTTTATAGTTGTTTCTTTGGATGACGAAAGGAAGCAAGCAGAATGAAGATAGCATTAGATATTATGGGTACCGATTACGGTCCTAAAGAATTAGTATTAGGTGCAATAAACGCTGTTAAAAAGTTTGGCTGCGAGGTTGTGCTTGTAGGTGACGAGGTTGTCGCTAAGGACTTGCTCCGTCAATACAAAGAATTAGATAATCAACGAATTAAAATTCAACACGCAAGTCAAGTAATAAATATGGACGAGCATCCCGCTATTGCTGTAAAATCTAAGAAGGATGCTTCCATCGTAGTTGCTTCTAAAATGTTGCGTGCTGGTGAGTGCGACGCCCTTGTATCTGCTGGTAGCACCGGTGCTGCTTCTGTTGCCGCAGTGCTGTGCGTTGGCCGCATTAAAGGCGTGGAACGTCCTGCAATTGCAACTGCTATTCCCAGCTTGACTGGTGCAACTGTTGTTTTAGACAGTGGCAGTATGGTAGATGCAAAACCGATGAACTTGGTACACAGTGCCATCATGGGCAGTGTGTATGCTGAAAAATTATTGAATCTGAAAAATCCCAAGGTTGGTCTTTTGAATGTAGGTTCTGAAGAAACAAAGGGTAACGAACAAGCTTTAGCTACCTATCCTTTATTAAAGGAAGTAAAGCAAATCAACTTCAAGGGCAATGTGGAAGGTCGCGATATTACCAACGGCAGTGTTGACGTTGTTGTATGCGACGGCTTCGTAGGTAACGTTGTTCTGAAATTTGGTGAAGGCTTGGCAAAAGCAATCTTCACTTTGATTAAGGAAGCAATTATGGGCGCCGGTATGCTGGCAAAAATTGGCGGCGCGCTGATTAAGCCTGCAATGGCAAAGCTTAGAGAGAAAATGGACCCCAATGCTTACGGCGGTGCATTGCTCTTAGGTGTAAAGGCTCCCTTTATTATCTGCCACGGTAGCTCCAAGGCGTATGCTATTACCAATGCTATTGGTGTAGCGGTAAAATTCTCTGAAAACAATTTAGTAAGTGCTATTACTGAAAAAATAGCGGAATCTCAAAAAAGAAATGAGGAAACTGATAAATGACGAGAGCTGTTGGTATTTTGGGCATCGGTCATTACGTGCCGGAAAAAACTGTTACTAACTTCGATATGGAAAAAATTGTTGATACCAGTGACCAATGGATTACTGAACGCACCGGTATCAAACAACGTCACTTTGCTGCTCCCGAAGAAGCAACCTCTGATATGTCTGTAATCGCTGCTCAAAGAGCATTGGAAAATGCAGGCGTTAAACCTGAAGAAATCCAACTGGTAATTGTTGGTACTGCTTCTTCTGACCACGCGTTCCCGTCTACCGCTTGCTTGGTGCAAGATCGCTTGGGCTGCAAGAACGCAGCTGCTTTTGACCTTTCTGCCGGCTGCAGCGGCTTCGTGTATAATTTGGCAGTAGCAAGCCAAATGATTAAAACCGGTTTGTATGATAAAGCGCTTATCATTGGCGCAGAAACCTTGTCCCGCATTATGAACTTCACCGACCGCAATACCTGCGTGCTCTTTGGTGACGGTGCAGGCGCTGCTGTTGTAGGCGTTGTTGATGAGGGCGAAGGCGTACTTGGCATTGAACTTGGTGCTGACGGTAGCGGCGGCAAATTCTTGATTCAACCTGCTGGTGGTAGCCGTAAACCTGCTACTCCGGAAACTGCAGCTGCTCACGAACACACCATTCATATGAGCGGTCAAGACGTTTTCAAATTTGCAATCCAAATTATGGGTACTGCTGCTAAACGTGCTTTGAAGGCTGCTAATATGAAGGCAGAAGAGCTGGATCTTCTGGTTCCCCACCAAGCAAATATGCGCATCATTACTTCTGCTGCTAAACGCTTGAAAATGCCCATGGAAAAAGTTTGGGTTAACGTTGATAAATATGCCAACACTTCTGCTGCTTCCATTCCCATCGCATTGTGCGAGGCACAAGCTGCAGGCGCTTTGAAAAAAGGCGACAACATTCTTTTGGTTGGCTTCGGTGCTGGTCTTACTTGGGCTGCCATCGTTCTTAAATGGAGTAAATAATTACCATTGATATAAATCTCGAAAGTGAGGATACTTTGATGAGCAAAATCGCATTTGTATTCCCGGGACAAGGCTCCCAATATGTAGGTATGTGCAAAGCTTTCTACGACCAATATCCGGTTGCTAGACAACTTTTTGAAGAAGCTGATGATGCTCTTGGCTTCTCCCTTACCAAATTGTGCTTTGAAGGTCCTGAAGCAGAACTGCGCTTGACCTACAATACTCAACCTGCAATTTTGACTGCCAGCACCATCTGCGCAGAAATTTTGAAACAACACGGCGTTGCTGCTGATATCGCTGCTGGTCACAGCTTGGGCGAATATTCCGCACTGGTAAACGCTGGCGCTATGAAATTTGCTGATGCTGTACGCATCGTTCGTCAACGTGGTCAATTCATGCAAGAAGCTGTTCCCGTAGGCGAAGGCAGCATGTCCGCAGTAATGGGCTTGGCTAACGATAAAATTGTTGAGCTGTGCCAAAAGGTTGAAGCTGAAACCGGCGAACCTGTACAAGCAGTTAACTTCAACTGCCCCGGTCAAGTTGTAATCGCAGGCGCAACCAACGCTGTAGAAAAAGCTAATGAAGAAATGAAGAACGCAGGCGCAAAACGCTGCATCGTTCTCCACGTAAGCGCACCCTTCCACAGCACCATGATGCAACCTGCATCTGAACGCTTGGCAGAAGTGCTCGCTCCCATCGAAATTAAAGACGCTGCATTCCCTGTTGTTGCAAACGTAACTGCAGAAGAAGTTGTAAGCGGTGCTTTGATTAAAGAACTCTTGGTAAAACAAGCTGCTATGCCCGTACTTTGGGAAACCTCCGTACGCAACATGGTTGCTAACGGCGTAGACACCTTCGTTGAAGTTGGCCCCAGCAAAGTTTTGACCGGCTTCACCAAGAAAATCGCAAAAGGCGTTCCGGCACTTTTCGTAGAAGACCCGGCTAGCCTGGAAAAAACTCTTGAACATTTACAGGAGGGTAAATAATGATGAAATTTGAAGGTAAAGTTGCTCTCGTAACCGGTGCTTCCCGTGGCATTGGTCGTGCAATCGCTTTGGCTTTGGCTGCTCAAGGCGCAGATGTTGCAGTAAACTACGCTGGTAGCGAAGCTGCTGCTAAAGAAGTTGCTGCTGAAATCGAAGCTATGGGTCGCAAAGCATTTGTTATCCAAGCAGACATTGCTTCCACCGAAGCTTCCACCTCCATGGTTGACGCAGTTGTTAAAGAATTTGGTCGCATTGACGTTCTCGTAAACAACGCAGGCATCACCCGTGACGGTCTCTTGATGAGAATGAAAGAAGAAGATTGGGACGCAGTAATCACCACCAACCTTAAAGGCGTGTTCAACTGCACCAAAGCTGCTATTAAATATATGATGAAACAACGTTCCGGCAGCATCGTAAACATCAGCTCCATCGTTGGTGTTATGGGTAACGCTGGTCAAGCTAACTACTGCGCAGCTAAAGCTGGCGTAATTGGCTTCACCAAAGCTACTGCTAAAGAAGTTGCTGCTCGTGGCATTCGCGTAAACGCAATTGCTCCCGGCTTCATCAAAACTGATATGACCAGCGTGCTTCCTGAAAAAGTTGTAGAAGCTATGCTTGCTGGCATTCCTCTCAACCGTTTGGGTGAGACTGAAGACATCGCTAAAGCCGTTCTGTTCCTTGCGAGCAGCGACGCTAATTATATCACCGGTCAGACTTTACATGTTGACGGCGGTATGGTAATGTAATATTGCGACTAGCAATTAAATTTTTATGAAGGAGGTGAATCGTAATGAGCACTTTCGACAAAGTAAGAGATATCACTGTTGAACAATTGAGCGTTGACGCTGACGAAGTAAAGATGGAATCCGCTTTCATCGATGACCTCGGCGCTGACTCCCTCGACATCGTTGAATTGATCATGGCTTTTGAAGAAGAATTCGGCGTAGAAATTCCCGATGAAAAAGCTGAAAAAATCCGCACTGTTGCTGACGCAGTTAAAATGTTGGACGAAGAAAAATAATTCTTTGATAGCTGAATACAGGGAGCCTCTTATGAGGCTCTCTGGTATAGCTTTTTGAAGTCCTGAAATGGGGGATATTTGTTGAAATTACCAGCACTTAAAATCGGTAAATTAGTTGCAGAAGTACCAATCGTACAAGGTGGTATGGCCATTAGGTTGTCTACCGCTCCTTTAGCTGCTGCCGTAGCAAACGAAGGCGGTATTGGTTTGATTGCTGCATCTGGTATGAGCTTTGATGAATTGCGTAAAGAAATCCGTATGGCAAGAAAACTTACTGGCGGTAAAGGCATTATTGGTATTAATGCAATGGTTGCTGCTAGACAATTCTTGGGTTTAATTAAAACTGCAGCAGAAGAAAAAATCGACTTGATTGTAGCTGGTGCCGGTTTTTCAAGAGATATTTTCGCTATTGGACGTGAATATGGCGTTGAGGTAGTGCCTATTGTATCTTCTGCAAGATTGGCTAAAACTGCTGAAAAACTGGGCGCTTCTGCCATTGTTGTAGAAGGCACTGAAGCTGGCGGTCACCTTGGCACCCAGCAATCCATTAAGGAAATACTGCCCGAAATCCTCGAGGCTGTAAATATACCTGTAATCGCAGCAGGCGGTGCCGTTGACGGCAACGATGTTGCAGAGCTTTTAAAACTTGGTGCAAATGGCGTGCAAATGGGTAGTCGCTTTGCCGCTAGTGAAGAATCTAACGGTGCACCTGCTTTAAAAGAGTTCTATTTGAAAATGACTAAAGAAGACGTTGTACAAATTGATAGCCCCGTAGGCTACAAGGGTCGCTCCATTCGCAATCCTTTTGCTCAACTGTCTTTAGAAGATAATTCTCCCAAACCCACTGAATGTGATGCGTGCCTGAAAAAATGCAAACGCAACTTCTGCATCATCCGTGCGCTTACCCGCGCTCAACAAGGTGACGTAGAAACCGGCTTGGTATTTACCGGCGCTAACATGTGGAAGATTAAAGAAATCTTACCTGTAAAAGAAATCTTTAGAAGAATTAAAGAAGAAATTGCAAATATTTAATTTTGAGGTGAACATTTTGACTAAGAGAAGAGTAGTAGTAACTGGCGTAGGCCCTATTACCCCGATCGGTACCGGCAAAGAAGAATTCTGGGCTAACCTGACTGCCGGCAAATCCGGTATTGGTATGATTACCCAATTCGACACCACTGATTTTAACGTTAAAATCGCTGGCGAAGTAAAAGATTTTGATTTTGGCAAATATGGCGACAAAAAAGAAGGTAAACGTATGGACCGCGTTACCCAATTTGCTGTAGCTGCTGCTAAACTGGCAATCGAAGACGCTAAGCTTGATTTGGAAAAAATCGACGCTACCCGTTGTGGCGTATGCGTTGGCACCGGCATCGGCGGTATCCACACTTTCTTGGAACAATCCTTGAAACTGGGTGCTAAAGGCCCCTCCAAAATCAGCCCGTTCTTCATTCCCATGGAAATTCCTAACATGCCCGCAGGTCAAATCGGTATTGCTTATGGCTTCAAAGGCCCCAACACTGCAATCGTAACTGCTTGCGCAACCGGCACCAACTGCATTGGTGACGCTCTCCGTACCATTCAATACGGCGATGCTGACGTAATGATCGCTGGTGGCACCGAAGCTTCCATTTCTCCCATCGCTGTTGCAGGCTTTGCTAACATGAAAGCATTGTCCACCAACAACGAAAACCCGGAAGGCGCTTCCCGTCCCTTCGACAAAAACCGTGACGGTTTCGTAATGGGCGAAGGCTCCGGCGTAATCCTTTTGGAAGAACTGGAACACGCTAAAGCTCGTGGCGCACACATCTACGCAGAATTGGTAGGCTATGGCTTGAACTGCGACGCTTACCACATCACTGCTCCCGATCCGAGCGGCGAAACTCCGGCAGCTTGCTTCGTTAACGCTATTAAAGACGCAGGCCTCAAACCGGAAGATATTGATTACATCAATGCTCACGGCACTTCCACCGCTCGTAACGACGAAGGTGAAAGCCTTGCAATCAAAAAAGTATTTGGTGAACACGCTTACAAATTGGCAGTAAGCTCCAATAAATCCATGATTGGTCACTTGCTGGGCGCAGCAGGCGGTGTAGAAGCAATTGCTACCGTTCTGACCATCGAAAACGGCGTTATTCCTCCCACCATCAACTATCAAGAACCCGATACCGAACACGGCTTGGATCTTGACTATGTTCCCAACGTTGCACGTAAAGCAGAAGTTAAAGCTGCATTGAGCAACAACTTGGGTTTTGGCGGTCATAACGCTTGCATCGTTTTCAAAAAATACGAAGACTAAGAGAGTTGATTTAAAATGCACAAGAATCGTACACAGCAGCTGCAGGCGTTCTGCAAATGGCTGGGTATTGAAATGCATGACTTAGCTCTGCTTGACATGGCGCTTACCCACACTTCCTATGCCCACGAGGCAAAAGGGGAGCCTAAACCGGAACACAACGAGCGCATCGAGTTCTTGGGTGACTCCGTTTTAAGCGTCATTGTAAGCACTTATATGTATAAAAACTTTCCTCAATTGGCAGAAGGCCAGCTTACAAAGCTGCGTGCCCATTTGGTATGCGAGGCTTCCCTCTTTGAATACGCTAAGAAATTGCGCTTAGGCGATTTTCTCCTCCTTGGTAAAGGCGAGGAGATGAGCGGTGGCAGGGAGCGCCCCTCCATTTTGGCAGATGCCTTTGAATCCGTACTTGGTGCTTATTATTTAGACCAAGGCTTGGCAAAGGCGCAGGATTATTTGCTTGCCATTATGCAAAAGGAAATTGATTTTATTTGCACTCATGGTATTTGCAGTGACTTCAAAACACGCTTGCAAGAATACTTGCAACGTGATGGTGATGTAGAAATTAGTTACCACCTGGCAGGAAGCACTGGACCTGAACACAACAAAACCTTTAACTCCGAGGTGTGCCTTGGTGGTAAGGTTATTGGCAGTGGCAGTGGTCGCACCAAAAAGGATGCGGAACAGCAGGCTGCGAAGGATGCATTGCAAAAATTAAATGTATCATTGTAATTAGGAGCGTTCTCGCATTGCGAGAACGCTTTTCTATATTGACAACCCCTTTAACTATGCTATAATTAACTAGTAAATAAAAACAATTATCAGTAATGCGAAGGACTTGTCGTCGCCATATCCTTACAGAAAATACTGCCTAGGCTGAGAGCAGTAGGGTAAAACGATGGACGCACCACCTTCAAACTGACTGCGGAAAGCTTTTGCGAGTATGCCAGTCCGTATGCCGGCGTTAACGGTACCGAGTGGGCTTCGTGTAAGAAGTCAATGAGGGTGGAACCGCGGGTAACTCCGTCCCTTTTGTGAGGGATTGGAGTTTTTTATTTTCTCTCGCAATGTTGATTATGATTTTATATAGGAGGCTTTTAAAAATGGCTGAAGAAAAATTGTACACCTTTGAAAATGAAGAATATCGTAAAACCTATTGGCATACTTGCTCCCACGTACTGGCGCAAGCTATGAAACGTTTGCATCCGGAAGTTAAGCTGGCTATCGGTCCTAGCATTGACAACGGCTTCTACTACGACTTTGATACTCCGGCTCCCTTCACTCCGGAAGATTTGGCTGCTCTTGAAGGCGAAATGCGTAAAATCTGCAAAGAAAAGCTGAAATTGGAACGCTTCGAGCTGCCTCGTGCAGAAGCAATCAAATTTATGGAAGAGCTGGAAGAACCCTACAAGGTTGAGCTCATCAACGACTTGCCGGAAGATGCTGTAATCAGCTTCTATCAACAAGGTGAGTACGTGGATATGTGTGTCGGTCCTCACCTCACTTATACAAAGGCTCTTAAAGCTTTTAAGGTAACACAGCAGTCGGGTGCTTACTGGAAGGGCGATAAGAACAATAAGATGCTTACTCGTATTAACGGTATTGCATTCCATACACAGCAGGAACTTGATGATTATCTCAAACTCATGGAAGAGGCAGAACGCCGCGATCACAGAAAGATTGGTAAGGAAATGCAGCTCTTTATGATGTGCGAAGAGGGTCCGGGATTCCCGTTCTTCCTTCCGAAAGGTATG
The DNA here is from genome assembly GCA_937906915.1 of uncultured Phascolarctobacterium sp. GTDB lineage: Bacteria > Bacillota > Negativicutes > Acidaminococcales > Acidaminococcaceae > JAHHUH01. The sequence continues at coordinate 10,430 of CALCUU010000260.1, forward strand.
GCACTTAAGAATGCTCTTATTGACTACTGGAGAGATATCCATTACAGAGAGGACTATGTAGAGGTTTCAACTCCGCTTATTATGAACAGAAAACTCTGGGAGACAAGCGGTCACTGGGATCACTACAAAGATAATATGTACGCAACACTTATCGACGATGAGG
>CALCUU010000261.1 GCA_937906915.1 uncultured Phascolarctobacterium sp.
GGCCTTGACAATGCGGAAGGTGATGCTATCGTTACTATGGACGGTGACATGCAGCATCCGCCTGAAATTGTTCCCCAACTTTTACGTTTATGGGAAGAGGGCAACGAAATTGTTATTACCAAGCGTATGGCAACTGAAGACGCTGGCTTCTTCAAAAATCTTACCTCTGCAGCTTACTACAAGCTTATCAACACTTTATCCAAGGTTGAGATTACTCCCGGTGGTTCCGACTTCCGTCTGATGGATAGAATTGCTGTTGATGCTTTCAAACAATATCGTGAGCGCGCACGCTTTATCCGCGGTTTGGTAAGCACTCTTGGTTTTAAGGTTGCTAAGGTAGAATTTGTAGCACCGCCTCGTTTTGCAGGTCACTCTAAATTTAACCTGCACAAGATGTTGCACTTTGCTTTGGATGGTATTACTGCCTTTTCTAATTTGCCTTTACGTTGGGCATTTTACATTGGTTTGTTCTTCGGCATGGTAAGTTTGGTGCTTTTGGGTCACGTTTTGTATGTAAGGTTCTTTACTCCTGATGCAGTTCCCGGTTGGGCAACTACTACTGCCAGCGTTTTGTTCTTGGGAGCAATTCAGCTTGTAGGTATTGGCATTTTGGGTGAATACATCGGCAGAATTTTTGAAGAGATTAAGCACCGTCCCTTGTACCTAGTTTCCCGTCATATTAAAAAATAAATTTTGAGCAGATAGGCTTCGGCTTATCTGCTTTTAATAATTATTGGAAGAAATTTTCAGTTTGTATAACTTTTTTTCAAAAAAAAGAGGATATTATTAGGAATTGTAGAATTAACTATGTATCAGACTTTGAACCGTAAGGGGGAAGATTTATATGAAAGAATATACTGGCGATAAGATTAGAAACGTGGCGATTGTGGGCCACGGTGGAGCAGGAACTACGTCTGTAACCGAAGCATTACTGTACCGTTCCGGTGCTATCTCCAGAATGTGCAAAGTTGAAGACGGTGCTACCACCACTGACTACGAACCGGAAGAAATTAAACGTAAAGTTTCCGTAAATGCTACTTTGGCTCCGGTTGAATGGCGCGACACCAAAATCAACTTTATTGATACTCCGGGCTTTGCTGACTTCGTAGCAGAAGTTAAAGGCGCTTTCAGAGCAGTAGACAGTGCTTTGATTGTAGTTTGCGCTACTTCTGGCGTACAAGTTGGTACTGAACAATGCTGGAAACTTGCGGAAGAAGCTAACCTTCCCCGTATTATTTTCGTAAATAAAATGGACCGCGAAAATGCTGACTTCGACGGCATTCTCGATAACCTTCGTGGCAAATTCGGTAAATGCGTATTGCCGTTGCAATTGCCCTTGGGTACCGCTGAAAACTTTGAAGGCTTGATTGACCTTTACAAAATGAAAGCTTATCGTGCAAACGGTAACGACTCTGACGAAATCGATATTCCGGAAGAATATTTGGAAGCTGCACAAGAAGCTCGTGAAAAAATGGTTGAAGCTGCAGTAGAAGCTGACGATGATTGCATGATGCGTTATCTGGAAGGCGAAGAAATTTCTGACGAAGAAATCATGAAATGCCTCATTAAAGGTATCCGTCAAGCTACCATCTTCCCGATGATTTGCGGCAGTGCTTACAAAGATATCGGTCTTGGCCGTTGCATGAACGCAATCGTTGACTTTACCTATCCTGCAATTCTGAACGACTTTATCGTTATGGATAAAGAAACTGGCGAAGAAGAAGTACGCGATGCCAACGCTCCTATGTCCGCATTGGTATTCAAAACCACCTCTGACCCGTTCGTAGGTCGTTTGAGCTTCTTCCGTGTATTCTCCGGCTCCATTAAGAGCGACAGCGTAGTTTACAACTCCCGTCGTGAAGAAGAAGAACGCATTGGTAACATCTTCACCATGCGCGGTAAAGCACAAATCCCCATGAAAGAAGTTGTAGCTGGTGATATCGGCGTTGTTGCTAAATTGCAATACACCTCCACTGGCGACACCCTTTGCGATAAGAATGCTGCTCACGTAGAATTCCCGCCCATCGCATTCCCGCTGCCTATGTACACCCGTGCAATCTATGCTAAGAAAAAAGGCGACGAAGACAAGATTATGTCCGCTCTTAACCGCCTGATGGACGAAGATCCGACCATCATCGTTACCAAAAACCCTGTAACCAAAGAATCCTTGATTTCCGGTATGGGCGACCAACACATCGAAATCATCATGGAACGTATGCAACGTAAATTTGGTGTAGAAGCTGACCTGAGAGCTCCCATCATCGAATATCGTGAAACCATCCGTGGTCGTGCAGAAGTTGAAGGCAAACATAAAAAACAATCCGGTGGTCATGGTCAATATGGTCACGTTAAGATTACTATGGAACCGTTGCCCCCCGGAGGCGGCTTCGAATTTGTTGATAAAATCTTCGGTGGCGCTGTTCCTCGTCAATACATCCCCGCAGTTGAAAAAGGTATGCGCGAATCCATGGAAAAAGGTATCCTCGCTGGCTATCCTGTAGTTGATATGCGCATCACTTTGATTGATGGTTCTTACCACACCGTTGACTCCTCTGAAATGGCGTTCAAAACTGCTTCCAACATCGCGTTCAAGAAAGCTATGGAAATGTCCAAACCCGTACTTCTCGAACCTATCTACAACTTGGAAGTAACCTGCGCTGATTCCATGATGGGCGACGTAATTGGTGACCTCAACTCCAAACGCGGTCGTATCCTTGGTATGCAATCCGTAGAAGAAGGCATGAGCGTTGTAACTGCACAAGTTCCCTATGCTGAAATCTCCGAATACGCAGTTGACCTGCGCGCTATTACCCAAGGCTTGGGCACCTTCGAAATGAAATTTGACCATTACGAAGACGTTCCTGCTAAAATGGCAGAAAAAATCATTGCTGACCGTAAAGAAGCTTAATTAAAAATTAGAATACAGCCTGCCTCAAGGTAGGCTGTATTTTTTGTCATTAACTGTTATTTTTATGACAAAACCTTGTAAAAACTTTGCACTGAACTTTGTATAATGATATAATATTAGGGAATTAAGTACAGTATTGGAGGTTTTTCTCAATGCAAACAATCGACCAAGCTTGTGTAAATACTTTGCGCTTTTTGGCAGCTGACCAAGTTGAAAAGGCTAAATCCGGTCATCCCGGTTTCCCCTTGGGCACAGCTCCCTTGATGTATACTATTTGGGATCGTTTTATGAACTACAATCCCGCAGACCCGAACTGGTTTAACCGCGACCGTTTCATTCTTTCTCCTGGTCATGGCAGTGCTTTGATGTACGCTATGCTCCACGTTGCTGGTTATGACCTGCCTATGGAAGAATTGAAAAACTTCCGTCAATGGGGTAGCAAAACTCCCGGTCATCCGGAAAACGGTCACACTCCTGGTGTAGATGCGTCCACCGGTCCTTTGGGTCATGGCTTTGCTATGGGCGTAGGCTTTGCAATGGCAGAAGCTATGCTGGCAGCTCGTTACAACAAACCTGAATTTGCAGTTGTAGACCATTATACCTACGGCATCACCTCTGACGGTGACTTGATGGAAGGCGTTTCCTGTGAAGCTGCTTCCTTGGCTGGTACCCTTGGTCTTGGCAAACTCATTTACTTATATGATGATAACAAAATTACCATCGAAGGTAGCACTGATATTGCTTTCAGCGAAGACGTTGAAATGCGCTTCAAAGCTTATGGCTGGCAAGTACTGCGCGTAGCTGATTCCGAAGATGTTGAAGCTATGGAAGCTGCTATTAAAGAAGCTCAAGCAGATACTGCTCATCCTTCCTTGATTATCGTGCGTACCCACATTGGCTATGGTAGCCCCAAACAAGACAATGCTTCCTGCCACGGCGAACCTCTCGGTGCAGACGCATTGAAAGCTACCAAAGAAAAAGCTGGTTGGGATCCGGAAAAAATGTTCTACGTTCCCGAAGAAGTTGCAGCTCGTTTTGCAGCTAAACTGCCTGCTTGCGCAGAAGCACAAGAAGGTTGGAACGCTTTGGTTGCTAAATACGCAGAAGCATATCCGGAACTTGCTCAAGAATTGAATGACCGCATTGAAAATAAACTTGCTATTGATTTGGAAGCTCTGGAAGCTATCTTCAAGGAAACTGCTAAAACTGCAACCCGCGAAGCTTCCGGTGAAATCATCCAAAAATTGGCAGCACAAGTTCCTGCATTGGTAGGCGGTAGTGCTGACCTTGGTCCTTCCAACAAAACTATCATCAAAGCAGAAGGCTTCTTCTCCAAAGAAGACAGAGCTGGTCGCAACATTCACTACGGTGTACGCGAACACGCTATGGGCGTAGTTATGAATGGTATCGCTCTTCACGGCGGTTGCATTCCTTTTGGTGGTACCTTCTTGGTATTCGCAGACTTCCTCCGTCCGGCAATTCGTATGTCCGCATTGATGGGTCAACGTGTAGTATACGTTCTCACTCACGACAGCATTGCTCTTGGCGAAGACGGTCCTACTCACCAACCTATCGAAACCACCATGGGCTTGCGTCTCATTCCTAACGTAAGCGTAATTCGTCCTGCTGACGCACTGGAAACTGCAGTTGCTTGGCAACAAGCTTGCCTTAACGCTAAACAACCTACCTGCTTGCTCTTGAGCCGTCAAAAATTGCCCGTGCTCCATGGCTACGCAGAAGTTGTACACGCAAACGCTGACAAAGGCGCTTACGTTCTTAGCCCTGCAAAAGCAGAAGCTAAAGCAATCCTCATTGGTACTGGTAGCGAAGTACACCTTGCTCTCGAAGCTCAAGCTAAATTGGCAGAAGAAGGCATCGACGTTAGCGTAGTATCCATGCCCAGCTGGGATGCTTTTGAAAAACAAAGCGCAGAATACAAAGAAGCAGTTCTTCCTGCAGGCGTAACCAAAGTTGCTATCGAAGCTGGCGTTCCTTATGGCTGGAGCCGTTACACCGGTAACGAAAACAATGCTATTGGCATTACTACCTTTGGCGCTTCCGCACCTGGCGACTTGCTGATGGAAAAATATGGCTTCACTGTAGAAAACGTTGTAGCTAAAGTTAAAGAAGTTCTGTAATAATAATAACAAAACCCCGATGTGAGAACGTCGGGGTTTTTTAGGAGTATATGTATGAAAAACTTACTTACAATTGCCGGAAGCGATAGTAGTGGCGGCGCAGGTATCCAAGCAGATTTGAAAACCTTTTCTGCTCACGGAACCTTTGGTATGAGTGTCATTACTGCTGTTACCGCTCAAAATACCTGTGGCGTTACCATGGTGCAGGATATTGACTGCGAGGTAGTTAAGGCGCAAATTGAGGCTGTCTTTGACGATATCCACGTTGATGCTGTAAAAATTGGTATGGTGTCCCGTCCGGAAATCATTGAAACAATCGCAGAATGCTTACGCAAGTACAAGCCTGCCATCATCGTGGTGGACCCGGTTATGATTTCTAAAAGCGGTTATCCTTTACTTGCTCCCGAAGCTTGTGCAACCTTGATTAAGGAGCTGTTACCCTTGGCAACTCTCGTAACTCCTAATCTTCCGGAAGCAGAAGCTATTACCGGTATGAAGGTAACTAAAAAGGAAGAAATGCGTCCCGTTGCTGAAAAAATCTTGGCGCTGGGAGCTAAGGCTGTGCTGGTAAAAGGTGGTCACCTTGATGACAGCGCAGACGATTTGCTCTTTGACGGGGTAGAGGAAGTGTGGTTCCAAGGCGACCGTATCGAAACCAAGAACACTCACGGTACTGGTTGCACCTTGTCCAGCTCACTTGCTTCTAATTTAGCAAAGGGCTTGTCCTTGGTAGAAGCAGTTGCTGCTTCTAAGGCTTACGTTACCGAAGCCATTAAACATAGTTTGGAAATTGGCAGTGGTTGTGGTCCCACACACCACTTTGTAGATTTATATAGAAAGGCAGGCATTTTGGAATAATGGATTTAAAAGCTCAATTTGGTGAAATTATTGACAAGCTGCGTCGTCAGAAGCCTGTCATTCATCACATCACTAATTACGTTACAGCAGAAAGCTGTGCTGATATTGCTCTTGCAGCAGGTGCTTCTCCCGTTATGGCAGATGAGCCAGAGGAAGTGGAAGAAATTACCTGTAACGCAGATGCTCTCGTCCTGAATTTTGGAACCTTTAGCTTTAACAAGATGATTTCCATGGAGAAGGCTGTCATTATGGCAAAGGAAGCAGGTATTCCTGTAATCCTTGACCCGGTTGGCGTAATGAGTTCTTCCATGCGTTTGCAATTTGCTTTGAAGCTTTTAGAGAACAGATATATTAGCATTGTGCGTGGCAATTTTAGCGAATGCTCCGCGCTCTTTAACGGCGAAGTTGACGGCTACGGTGTAGATAATATTACTGAACCTACCAGTCAGGGCGAAGGCTTAAAGCTTGCCAAGGATGCTGCTGCTAAATTTGGTTGCGTATTTGCAGTTACCGGTGCGGTGGATAGCATTAGTAATGGTAAGCAAGGCATTGTCCTCAACAACGGACACCCGCTTTTGGAAGATATTACTGGTAGCGGTTGCATGACCAGTACTTTGTGTGCCTGCTGTGCTGCGGTGACTAACGATATGTTAGCTGCTGCTGCCTTGGGCGTAGTGGTTATCGGTCAAAGCGCAGAACTGGCTGCAAACTTCTTAGAAAAGAAGGATGGCCCCGGTATGTTCAAGGTAAGATTGGTTGATGCAGTGTACCACGTTACTACTAAATGGAATGTTATCAACTTAAATCCTGAAAGGCAGAACTAAAATGAAGGCGAAGATTGATTACAGCATCTACCTAGTTACCGACGAAGTTGCTCTTAAAGGCAAGGAACTGTTGCCTGTAGTTGAAGAAGCACTCCAAAATGGTGTCACTTTAGTGCAATATCGTAACAAGAACGCAGAAGGTGGCAAGCTTTACGCAGAAGCTTTGGCTTTGAAAAAGCTGTGCGATAAATACAACGTGCCTTTAATCATTGACGATAGACTTGATATTGCCATTGCCGTACAGGCGGCAGGGGTGCACATTGGTCAAGATGATATCCCTTGTAAGATTGCTCGCCAAGTTTTGGGAGATGATTTTATCATTGGTGTATCTGCTCATAATCCGCAGGAAGCACAGCAAGCCATTGACGATGGTGCAGATTACTTAGGCTGTGGTG
>CALCUU010000262.1 GCA_937906915.1 uncultured Phascolarctobacterium sp.
TGCTAGGCTTCTGCGAGCTGGAAAAAGTTACCTTGCCTGCGAAGCAAGCACCGGAAAATGTACGAGTATGTAAGCTTCCCAACAGAGATTTTGAAATGGAATGGGTGCTTACGGAAATTAAAAGACTGTTGAAAAAGGAAGTAGCTGCCAAGGATATTTTGGTAACCTTCCGCAAATTTGATAATTACAGTGGCTTGCGCAAGCTGGCAGATGCTTACGGCATACCTGTTTCCATTCCCCAAAGCTCTAGTCTGAATGTACAGCCTTTGTCCGAATTGGTACTGCTGCTTTTGGAAGCACAGCCTGATACCCGCAAGGGAGCAGAGGCTTATTTTAAAATTTTAGGTAGCAGCATTGGCAAGCTTTTATTTAAAGTAGACGGTGAGGTTGCGGAAGCTTGGCGTGAAGAAAAATATTTTACCTCTCGTAGCCAAGTGCAAGCTAAAGCTAGAGAAGCCTTTGCAGAAGAAGCAAATGCTTTAGATTTGGTGGACAACACTTTAGAAAAGCTTTTAGCTAGCGATACCGTTGCTAATTTTACCGCAGTACTGGAAGAATTTTTAAATGCTCTCAATTTAGAGCGCCTCTTAGGTGAAATGCATAGAGCTGGCGCTATTGACTTCCAAGGCTTGAAGGCTTGCCTGCATTCCAAGCAACTGCTTTTGAAAACATTGCAGAGCTTGACGGAAGATTATAAAAACTGCAAGGCTGACCAAGAAAAACTTAGCGTGCAGGATTTTGCCCTTGTTTTGAGCGAAGCTATGGCAGATTACCAGATTAACTTAGTTGAGGGCAGAACTGATGGCGTACTGGTAACGGAAGTTATCAACGCTCAAGGCTTGCCCCATAAGTATGTGTTCCTTATGGGTATGCGCGAGGGCGAGTTCCCTACTGGTAACAATGAAAACTGGATTTATAACGATGCTGAACGTGGACAGTTACAGCCCTTGGGAATTGATATGCCTACCACAGCCTTGGCTTATATGGAGGATGCTTACTTTTTTGCGACTACCATTGCCTTGGCAGAAGAAAGCCTTGTGTTGACCTACTATGTTGACGATAAGGCAGGAGTTTCCTCCTACGTGGGTGAGGTTCTGGCAAATTACAACATAAATGAAGAAATAATTTCCGGGAAGCAGGCTGCTTCTTTGGGCGAAGCTTTCGCCTGGGGCAAACAGCTTGATAACACATGGGTAGAAAACAATTTGCCTAAGCACGCCATCGTGGCGACAAAGGTTGATGATGCACGTAAGCAAGCTGTAATTTACAATGGTGTTCTTGAAAATGAAGAAGTGCAGGCTAACGTGAAGACTGTGGTTGGAAATGTGTTCAGCCCGTCTTCATTGGAAATTTATGCCCAATGTCCCTTTAGATTTTTAGGGGAACGCATTTGGAAGCAAAGTGAGTTTAGGGAAAAAGAAGAGCTTGCGGCGCCTACGGATGTAGGTAACCTGCTTCATAACTGCTTGGCTAATTTCTTAGGCAAGCATCTCCACGAGAAATTGCCTAAATATGATTTAGCTTTGCTGTGGGAAGAATTGCATGAAGATTTCCGCAAGCTTCGTGATGAATACATTGCCAACGGCAGTTTACTGCAAAACGAACTGTGGGCAGCAGAGGAAGCTCGCTTGCTAAAAATGTTGAACAAGTGGCTTCGCAACGAATATACTTTGCAAAAGCAATGGGACTTTGTTCCCTGCGCTGTGGAATGGGACTTTAACAGTAAAAATGGTAAGCCCCTGCGTATGAAACTAGCTGATGGAAAAAGCTTTGCCATTGTGGGCAGGCTTGACCGCATTGATAAAAATGGTGACAAGGTTTTCGTAACGGATTATAAATTGTCCAGCGTTCCTGCTGCTAGTGATTTACCCAACGGCATTGACCTGCAACTGCCAATTTATCTGTTAGCGGCTAAGGAGCTTTATGGCAAGGATGTTGTCGGTGGCGGTTATTTATCCTTGAAGGATGCCAAGCGCAAGAGCAGTGTAAAATTGGACGATAGCCAGGAATATCCGTTCATCAGTGGTAGAAGCAAGGATTATTTTGCAGAGGCTGACGATAAATGGCAAGCCTTTGCAAATTTGAGTGAGAAATTTTTGCAAGACTATGTGCAAGGAATTTACGACGGCAATTTTAACATACAGCTTGTGAAAAAATGCAATCCCTATTGCGCGTTGAAGAATATTTGCCGTGTGAACTTGTTAGAGCAGGGAGGTGAAGATGATGAGTGATTTTACTAGTGATCAGTTAGCTGCCATTACTACCATTGATAATAATGTGTCTGTTTCTGCAGGCGCAGGCAGTGGTAAAACCCGTGTTCTGGTAGAACGTTTCCTGCATATTCTGGAGCAGGGTAACATTAAGGGTAAGCCAGTTAGTCCTAGGGAAATTTTAGCCATCACCTTTACCCGTAAGGCTGCAGGGGAAATGAAGGAGCGTGTTCGTAAGCGCATCACGGAAAAACTGGCAGAAGCTGGTGATACTTTCTGGAAAGAAGTTCTTGACGAGCTGGAACGTGCTCAAATTACTACCATTCATGGCTTTTGCAGTAGGTTGCTGAAAGAAAATCCTGTAGAGCTTGGCTTGGACCCTAGCTTTAATTTGGCAGAAGAGTTCGAGGAGGAGGAGTATCTCCAAGAATGTCTGCTGGAATTTGTGCGCCAAGGTTTAAAACAGCAACGACCGGAGCTTATCTTTTTGACCAACACCTACGGCGTGAACAGCACGATTAGCCAACTGCAAAGCTTGCTTCCCCAATTGGATGATATCATTGCTTTTGGTGATTTAACCAAAGCTTATAAGGATAGAATTGACGCTGAGCCTGCCGGTAAGGCTAGGCTGTGCAGTTTAATAGAAGAACTTGCCAACTGGGAAGGTTTGGGTAAGAACAAGACAGCAGTCTCCGTTGCCTTGCTCAAGGAAAATTTGACGGAAGTTACAGAAGGAATCTTACAAGAGCCTAGCGATTTTACTGCCTACAATATTTATGTTGGCGGTATCAAGAACCCTGCCAAAGCTGTTAAGGACTTGGTGGTAGCCATCAAAGAGTTACAGCAAGGCTTGTTTAATTTGAACGTGGACAGGGCGGCATTGCCCTTAGTTACAGCTTGGCAAAAGGTTGTGCAGGATTTTGCTGATTACTACCGTGCCCGCAAGAAGCAGGATGATTTCCTAACCTTTGACGATTTGGAAGAGCTTGCTTTAAAACTGCTGGTGGAAAATGAGCAGGTTCGTCATAAATGTCAGACTAAGTATCGCTATTTGATGGTGGACGAGTTCCAAGATACAAACGACAGGCAAAAACAGATTATCTATTTGCTGTGTGGAGATGATGTGAACAAATTGCAAGGTCGCAAGCTGTTCGTGGTAGGTGACCCCAAGCAGTCCATTTATCGTTTCCGCGGGGCAGATGTAAGCGTTTTTGCCCAAGTGCGTAAGGATATAGAAAAATTGGGCGGCAAAAATATCAAACTGCCCGATAATTTCCGTACCGTTGATAAGATTTTAGATGCTTGTAATTTGGTCTTTGAAAAATTACTGGGAACTGACGACAATCAAGATGTTTATTTTGAAAAATTAGTTGCCCATAAAAATAGCACTGTTCTTCCCACGTTGTTAGAGGTTCCTTACGATAACGATAGCAAACCCTTTGCTCGAAAGATGGAAGCGGCAGCGGTGGCGAATTATATTAAGCAACTGCGCACTAAAGGCACAGCCTACGGTAAAATGGCAATTCTGTTGAGTGCTATGACCGTTTGCAACATTGTGACGGAAGCCTTAGAAAATTTTGACATACCTTACCAAGTGGTAGACGGCAAAGGCTTCTACGAAAGGCAAGAGGTTTTAGACTTCCTGCATCTTTTGACCGTCCTGCAAAATAGGAAGCGTAGTTTGGAACTAGCAGGTGTTCTGCGTTCACCCTACTTTGGCGTGAATGACGAAGTAATTACCAGAATGTTCCTGCTTGCCAATAAAACTGAGCGTTGCTTGTGGGATGCCTTAATGGAATTTGACGTAGCTTCCCTTGAAGAAGAGCAACAGGCTCAAGTACAATATGCACAAGCTGTTTTAGAAGAGCTGCGTAAAAATGCGGCACTGCTGGCTCTGCCGGAGCTGTTGCAAAAAATTATGCAGGCTCTTAATTTGGAGGCTGTCCTTTCTTTACAGGATAATGGTGCTGTTAAGCTTGCCAATGTGAAGAAGCTTATTAACTTGGCGCAAGAGTTCTGCGTAAGCAAACAGGGAACCCTTGCCAGCTGGTTGGAGCGTGTGCGTGATTTCCGTGAGGCACAAGTGCGGGAGACCGCAGCCAATTTACCTGTGGCAGATGCCGTAACCATTATGACCATTCACAAATCCAAGGGTTTGGAGTTTGATACAGTGTTCCTGCCTATGCTGGACAGAAAGGGTGGCTCCGATTTAAGCGTTATCAAATTCCACAAACACTTAGGCTTGGGCGTGAAGGCGGCGCTGGATAATGGTGATGTTGAAGAAAGCAGCGTGCTAAAGCAAATTAAGGAAGAAGATAAAAGCCTAGAAAAAGCTGAAAAGCAACGCCAACTTTATGTTGCCATGACTAGGGCTGAAGAAAAATTAGTACTTTCAGGAATCTACAAGGCAGATGGTAAGAGCACGTCTGAGAATTGGTTCAATGATTTGCGTGGTATTTTGAAAGAAGATATCCACGTAACCAAACCTGAATATGATTACGAAGAGCTTTTAAAAATTAAAGGAACTTCTGTTGAAACAAACGTTATTCCGCAGGCAGAACTGCTTGCTCCTTTGGAAAGTTATGGTGCTAGCGGTAAAAATTATTTTTCGCCGAGCGCATTGCAAACTTATCTCCATTGTCAACGCCAATACTTCTATCAGCAGGAAGGTATGCCTGCTCTCGAAGTTGAGGGCGAGGGAACAAGCAGTGTATTACCTCCCCACGTTGTAGGTAGTCTTATCCATAAGGCATTGGAATTGTACGACGGTAAAGATTTGGACAAAGCCTTTGCCATGGCGGCGGAAGAATTTGCTCCCGGTAACGTAAGTGGTACTGCTAAAGCGAAGCAAATGCTGGAAAACTATGTTGCCAGTGAACTATACAAGGCTTTGCCTAAAAAGAAGCTCAAGGAATTGCGCTTCATCCTGCCTGTTGGGGAAATGTTAATCAACGGTATCATAGAC
>CALCUU010000263.1 GCA_937906915.1 uncultured Phascolarctobacterium sp.
ATTCGGGACATTCTGTAGGAATAACCACAGGAACTTCCTCACCGGTACGCTTGCTTTCCACAACACGCAACACTTCGGGAATAATCTCCCCTGCTTTGTTGATGATTACTCTATCGCCAATGCAGATACCTTTTTCACGAATGAAGTCCTCATTGTGCAAGGTTGCCCTGCTTACCACACTACCGGAAAGCTTCACCGGGGTCAGCACCGCTGTGGGAGTAAGCACGCCAGTACGACCAACGCGCCACACGATATCCTCTAAGGTTGTTTCCGCTTGTTCCGGCGGGAACTTAAAGGCAATCGCCCAACGCGGGTCCTTGCCTGTTGCGCCTAAGATGCGTTGCTGATAAACAGCATTCACCTTAATTACGGCGCCGTCAGTATCGTAAGCCAAGCTGCTACGCTTAGCGTCAAATTCTTCTATAAATTTAATGGCAGCCTCAATATCGGGGACTACCTTGTAATTTTCACTTACTTTGAAACCGTAGCCTTTGAGCATTGCCAAAGAGTCGCTGTGTTTTTCGAGAGCTCCGTTGCCTACGTTGTAAGCAAAGAAGCTCAAAGAGCGTTTCGCCGTAACCTGCGGGTCCAGCTGACGCAAGCTGCCTGCCGCCGCATTACGAGGGTTGGCAAATTCTGCTTCGCCTTTTTCCGCACGCTCTTCATTTAAACGCATGAACTCGTGGCGAGGCATATAAACTTCACCACGCACGTCAAGAAGCTCCGGCACTTCTTCGCCCTCAGGAACGGTCAAGGTCAAAGGAATGGCACGAATGGTACGCACGTTGGCAGTAACATTCTCGCCCACCACCCCGTCACCACGGGTTGCAGCACGTACCAGCTTACCGTTCTCGTACACAAGACTGCAAGCCAAGCCGTCAATCTTCGGCTCCATAACGTACTCAACGGAACTGCCAGCAGGCAAGCCATTACGCACACGCTCGTCAAAAGCCCGCAGTTCATCTGCACTAAAGGCATTGCCCAAGGAAAGAAGCGGTGTTAAATGCTTAACTTCCGTAAATTCCGGAGAAACCTTGCCACCAACACGTTGAGTGGGGGAATCAGCAGGAACATCTTCGGGATATTCTGCTTCGATTTCACGCAGGCGAACCATCAAGCGGTCGTACTCTGCGTCCGTAATCTCCGGCGCATCCTTCACGTAGTACAAATACTCGTGATGGCGCAGCTCCTTGCGCAAGCGCTCTGCCTCCGCCAAAGCTTCATTTTTCAATTCTTCGTTTTCAAATAGATTCATCATGGTGTAACTCCCTCAGTGAAAAAGCCTTTTCATTGAATCTAGTATATTACTTATTAAAAAATTTATATGTTGCCAGAAAAGCAATTTAATTGTTTTCAAGCGACATTGAGGAAATGTAGCGACCTTTAATAAAGAAAATGTTGCAATGAGCAAATTTGTCTGAGCGTAAGCGAGTTATTTGCTCAGCAATATTTTCTACTAAAAGGAGCGTTAAGCATTTCCATATGAGCGGAAAACATTAAATTGCTTATGCTAATATCAAACTTTCTTTAAAACCGCATACTTAGTAAGCAAGTTTCTAATCCCCGCACCTGCGAACGCAACCTTAACCTCTTGTCCATCAGCAGTATTAACCACGCTGACAACAGTCACAACGCCCCACTTCGCATGACTAACCTTTTCGCCAGCAGCAAAGGAAGCGCTATTGCCTGCAGTCTCTTTAGGCATAAAGCTACTCTTAGGTTGCAGGAACCAGTTAGCATTGGTGGTGCGTTTTTCTCGTTGAGGAGTTGCCTGCTGCACAACGGTGCGTTGTTGTGCTTGAGGACGTTTAAACTCGTGAATTAAATTGCGAGGCACCTCTCTCAAGAAGCGAGAGGGCGGATAAGAAACGGTATGACCAAAAATTGTACGCATTCTTGCGTGGCTCAAATATAAATTACGCTCTGCACGGGTAATGCCCACGTAGCACAAGCGACGTTCTTCCTCGATTTCCTCTTCGTCCATCAAGGTACGAGCGTGGGGGAAGATACCTTCTTCCATACCAACAAGGAACACCACGGGGAACTCCAAGCCTTTTGCGGAGTGGAGGGTCATCAAAGTAATTGCGTCCTCGCCCAGCTCTGCATCATCAATATCAGAAACAAGGGCAACTGTTCCCAAGAAGTTTTCCAAAGTATCTTCTTCCTCACCTTTGGCAAAATCTTCTGCAACAGAAAGCAATTCCATTAAATTTTCTACACGGCTTTGGTCTTGAGCGCTCTTGCTATTTTGCAGCTCCTCAAGATAGCCGGTTTTATTCATTACATTATCAATAAGCTGTTTTACAGGCACTTCGCCGGAATTTGCTTCACCCATCAATTCAAAAATAATACTGCTCAGCTCTTCCAGCTTATTTACAAAGCGACTGCTAAGACCAGGAACATCGCCAGAAGCAGAAACAACATCAAATAAATTCATATTGTTTTCTTCAGCGTAAGCTTGCAGCTTCGCCAAGGTTGCGTCGCCAATACCACGACGAGGCACGTTGATAATTCTTAGCAAGCTCAAGGAATCGTTAGGATTAAAAATTACACGCAAATAAGCGATGATGTCTTTAATTTCCTTGCGTTCGTAGAACTTTGTGCCACCAATAATGCTGTAAGGGATACCGCTTTTAATAAGCATTTCTTCAAAAACGCGGGACTGGGTGTTGGTACGATACAGCACAGCCATATCCCCCAGCTTTTTATTTTCGCGACGTTGTAACCCTTGCAATTGTTCAATTACAAAGCGAGCTTCGTCACGCTCATCAATGGCTCTGAAATAAATAATCTCTTTGCCATT
>CALCUU010000264.1 GCA_937906915.1 uncultured Phascolarctobacterium sp.
TCCTTGTACTGCGAAAAAGTTTGAAATTCGTAGAGACGAAATGAACGCTGCTTCTAAATACTTGGGCATTGAAGGTATGCGCGATATGGATTACGTTATTACCACTCGCGAACTGGCAATGCTTGCGAAAGACGAAAACATTGACTTTGCTAATTTGCCGGAAGAAGAATTTGATGACTTTATGGGCGAAGCAAGTGGTGCAGGCGTAATTTTTGGTAATACTGGTGGTGTAATGGAAGCTGCAGTGCGTACTGCTTATGCTTTTATTACTAAGAAAGAAGTTCCTGCAAGTCTTTACGATTTGACTCCTGTACGTGGCATGGAGGGCATTCGTGATGCTGTTGTGGATATTGAAGGTTTGCAAGTAAAAGTAGCAGTTGTTTATGGTACTGCTAATGCTCGTAAGCTTATTGAAAAGATTAAAGCTGGTGAAGCAGATTACCACTTTGTAGAAGTTATGACTTGCCCCGGTGGCTGCATTGGTGGCGGCGGTCAACCGAAGGATAAAGAATACAAAGGCGATGCACTCCGTGAAAAACGTATCGAAGGTTTGTATAAACGTGACGATGCTATGCAATTGCGTTTGAGCCATGAAAACCCGCAAATCAAAAAGTTGTACGAAGAATTCTACGGCGAGCCTTTGAGTGAACTGGCGGAACAAATGTTGCACACTATGTATTTCGATAGAAGTGCAGACCTTGGTGAAGGCTATGTTGCTCCGCAAGCAGAAGAAAAACCTGCAACAAAACAATTCCGTTGCAAAGTTTGTGGTTACATCTACGAAGGCGAAGCACTGCCTGAAAAATATGTGTGCCCGTTGTGCAAGAGACCTGCATCCTTCTTTGAAGAAGTTTAAAACCTAAAACTTGTTATAAGCACTGTCATACTGTGTCAAAACGCAAATTACTTGCTCGAGGTACGCTTAAGTACATCTTCGCTGCGTAATTTGCGTTTTTCCTTGTCTTACAGCACTTCTAACAAGTTTAGGTAAAGTGATTCAAAAACAGGTATGAGTTTGAAAAACTCGTACCTGTTTTTTTACGAAAAGTTTTCTCAATAATTTATTATCGTGCTAAAATAAAAAGAGGAAATTTTAGAAGTATGTAGAACTTAAAATAGGATAAAGTATGTTCATTTGGGAGGTAATGCAAGTGACAGAAAATAATAAATTTAATCGCATTGTATTGAAATTAAGTGGCGAAGCATTGGCCGGTGAAAAGGGATTTGGAATTGATCCTGAAGTAGTTTATTCCTTGGCTGCTCAAATCAAAGATGTTGTTGCTACCGGCATTGAAGTTGCCGTTGTAAATGGTGGCGGTAATATTTGGCGTGGCATCAGCGGCAGTAACAAAGGCATGGACCGTGCTACTGCTGACTATATGGGTATGCTGGCAACCGTAATCAACTCCTTGGCATTGCAAGATGCTCTGGAAAACTTGGGCGTGCCTACCCGCGTACAAACCGCTATTGAAATGCGTCAAATCGCAGAAACCTATATCCGTCGTCGTGCTATCCGTCATATGGAAAAAGCTCGCGTAGTAATCTTTGCCGCAGGTACCGGTAACCCGTACTTCTCTACTGATACTACTGCTGCATTGCGTGCTGCTGAAATCGAAGCTGACGCAATTCTTATGGCTAAAAAAGGCGTTGACGGTGTTTACGACTGTGACCCTGCTAAAAATCCCAATGCTGTTATGTT
>CALCUU010000265.1 GCA_937906915.1 uncultured Phascolarctobacterium sp.
TAAAAGCGGTTTCTTCGCACTCATATCGAAGCCTTTACCCAAGGGGCCAACGATGCTCAGCTCGTCACCCTCTTTTACATCAGCCAAGATGTGGGTAGCTTCGCCAATGATGCGGTAAATAACAAGGAAGGTTCCTGCTTCTTTATTAACTCCGGCTACGCCGAAGGGACGGCGCAGCAGCGGAGCAGTGTTCTTGCAAACCTGTACGTTTACGAATTGACCGGGTTCGGCTTGGTTCGCAATTTCAGGTGCATAAACTTCTAATATTTTAATGGTACTGTTCAGTACCTTTTGTCCAACAACTTTGGCTGTAGCAATTGTTTTTGCCATAGCTTAGTCCTCCCAAGACAAATCTTGCAGTGCAACTACGCTTACTACACGACGACGACGCATTGCGCTCATTGCACGTTGCAGTTCGCGAGCGGTATCCAAGGAAGTGAGGCAAGCGATTGCGTGTTCAACGGTGGAACGACGAATCTTGAAGCCGTCACGTTCAGAATCACGACCGTGGCTGGTAGTGTTAATTACCATGCTGATATGACCAGCTTTGATTTCGTCGATGATGTTGGGAACACCTTCGCCCAATTTGTTAGCCAGTCTTACAGGCACGCCTTGTTCTTCCAAATAGCCTTTGGTACCAGCAGTTGCCATAATTTCGTAGCCCAAATCTGCAAAGCCTTTAGCAATTTCTACTGCTTCTGCTTTGTCAAGGTCAGCTACGGTGATGAGGATTGCACCTTCGTTGGGCACGTTGATGTTGGATGCGATGCATGCTTTGTAAAGAGCACGGCTGAATTGGTAATCGCAAGCCATAACTTCACCGGTAGATTTCATTTCCGGGCTAAGGGTAATGTCTACGTTGCTCATCTTGTTGAAGCTGAATACAGGAGCTTTAACTGCATAGTAGTCAGGGAAGAGTTTCAGACCCGGTTTGTAGCCTTGTTCTTTAATGGACAAGCCCATTGCAGCTTTAGTTGCTACGTTAATCATGGGGATACCGGTTACTTTACTCAGGAAGGGTACGGTTCTGGAAGAACGGGGGTTAACTTCGATTACGAATACGTCGTTGCCACGAACGATGTATTGAATGTTAATCATGCCCTTAACTTCCAAGCCCAGTGCCATTTTATTGGTATATCTGATGATGGTTTTGATTACGCTTTCGGACAGGCTTACAGGCGGATATACAGCGATGGAGTCGCCGGAGTGAACGCCTGCACGTTCAACGTGTTCCATAATACCGGGGATAAGTACGTCGGTGCCGTCGCAGATTGCGTCAACTTCTACTTCTTTACCTTGCAGGTAGTGGTCAACCAGAACAGGATGTTCTTGGGAAGCTTTTACTGCGTAGGTCATGTAGTTTTTCAGTTCATCGTCGTTGTAAACGATTTCCATTGCACGACCGCCCAATACGTAGGAAGGACGAACCATTACCGGGTAGCCAACATTGTTAGCAGCCTTCAATGCGCCTTCGGTATCGAATACGGTGTAGCCTTGGGGACGAGGAATGTCGCAATCGGTAAGGAGTTGTTCAAAACGTTCACGGTCTTCTGCACGGTCAATGCTGTCTACGCTGCTGCCGAGGATTTTTACACCGCATTTAGCCAGCGGGCCAGCCAAGTTGATTGCAGTTTGACCACCGAATTGTACGATAACGCCTTCCGGTTGTTCTTTTTCGATTACGTTGAGCACGTCTTCCAAGGTCAACGGTTCAAAGTACAGTTTATCAGAGATATCGAAGTCAGTGGAAACGGTTTCCGGGTTGTTGTTGATGATGATGGTTTCGTAGCCCATTTCGCGGAGCGCCCATACGGAGTGTACGGAGCAGTAGTCAAATTCTACGCCTTGACCGATACGGATAGGACCGGAACCAAGTACAACAACTTTTTTCTTGTCGCTTACAGCAACTTCGTCTTCTTTTTCGTAGGTGGAATAGTAGTACGGGGTTGCAGCTTCAAATTCTGCAGCGCAGGTATCTACAATTTTATATGCAGGCAGGATGTTGTTTTCTTTACGCATTGCACGTACTTCAAAAGCGTCCTTGCCAACCAGCTTGCCAATTACAGGATCAGCGAAGCCCATTTTCTTAGCTTTCAACAAGAGTGCCGGGGTCAGCTCTTCATTTTTAAGAGCTTCTTCCATTTTCACGATGTTGGTCAGCTTGTGGAGGAACCATTTATCCATCTTGGTAATGTCATAGATGTAGTCAATGGTTACGCCACGGCGGATAGCTTCTGCGATAACAAAGAGGCGTTCGTCGTCAGTACGTTTAACGCGGTCTTTGATTTCGTCGTCGCTAAGCGCTTTCAGTTCGGGCATTTCCAGATGAATCAAACCAATTTCCAAGGAACGGATTGCTTTCAACAAGGAAGCTTCAAAGCTACGTTCAATAGCCATAACTTCGCCAGTTGCTTTCATTTGGGTACCCAAGGTGCGGTCAGCAGTTACGAATTTATCGAAGGGCCAGCGCGGGAATTTCAATACGATATAGTCAACGGTAGGCTCGAAGCAAGCTTTGGTGGTTTTGGTTACAGCGTTTTCGATTTCGTCCAAGGTGTAGCCAATAGCAATTTTACTGGTTACTTTCGCAATGGGATAACCGGTTGCTTTAGATGCCAAAGCGGAGCTGCGGCTTACGCGGGGGTTAACTTCGATTACATAGTAGTTTTCAGAGAAGGGATCCAGTGCCAATTGTACGTTACAACCACCGCAAACACCCAGTTCACGAACGATGTCGATGGATGCTTGACGGAGCAGGGTCAATTCTCTTTCGTTAAGGGTTTGAGCAGGAGCTACTACAACGGAGTCACCGGTGTGTACGCCAACGGGGTCAACGTTTTCCATGGAGCAAACGGTGATGCAGTTATCTGCAGCGTCACGGATAACTTCGAATTCGATTTCCTTCCAGCCAGCAATGCTGCGTTCAATCAAGCATTGACCGATGGGGCTGTAGCCCAAGCCTTTTTGTACGATATCAACCAGTTCGTCTTCGTCGTGAGCAATACCGCCACCAGTACCGCCCAAGGTGTAAGCGGGGCGAACGATTAACGGGTAGCCGATTTGACGACCAAATTCGCAAGCAGCCATGATGGTTTCAACGATGGTGCTTTCAGGAATAGGTTGGTTGATTTTTTCCATAGCTTCTTTGAACAGCTCGCGGTCTTCGCCACGTTTAATAGCGGAGATTTGAGTGCCAAGAAGTTTTACATTGTAATCAGCGAGAATGCCTTTTTCTTCCAATGCCATTGCCAAGTTCAAGCCAACTTGACCGCCCAAGGTAGCAAGCAAGGAGTCAGGACGTTCACGTTTGATGATGTTTTCAAGGAATTCAACATTTACAGGTTCAACGTATACACGGTCTGCAATGTTTACGTCGGTCATAATGGTTGCAGGGTTAGAGTTTACCAGTACAACTTCAAAGCCTTCTTCTTTCAAAGCACGGCAAGCTTGAGTACCAGCGTAGTCAAATTCTGCAGCTTGACCGATGATGATCGGACCGGAGCCGATTACGAGAACTTTTTTTACATCTGCAAGTTTCGGCATAATTAACGACCCTCCATCATATCAACAAAAGATTTCAACAGGTAAGCGTGTTCACCGTCCGGCAGGAATTGTACGGACAGAGCATTTTTACCTTCATATTTCAAGCCTTCAACGGTACCATCGTTGAGTGCTACGTGAGTTAAAGTAATATCCTTGCCTTCCAAGGATGCAGCGTCAACAACATAGCCATGGTTTTGAGCGCTGATGTAAACGCGGCCGGTTTCCAAACCTTTAACCGGTTGGTTGCCGTGATGACCGAATTTCATTTTGGTAGCTTCAGCACCGTTAGCCAGTGCCATTACCAAGTGACCCATGCAGAAGCCCAGCATCGGTTTCTTGCCCATAAGAGCTTTTACGGTTTCGATAACTTCGGGCACATCAGCAGGGTTGCCGGGGCCGTTGGTGATTACGATACCGTTGGGGTTGTGGCGCAGAATTTCTTCAGCGCTGGTGCTTGCCGGGAAAATAGTCAGGTGGCAATCCATACCCATGAGGAAGTTGGTAACTTTCTTTTTGAGACCCAAGTCCAGTACTGCAACGTGAAGCTTGCCTTCGCCTACGGTGTAGGTTTCTTTGGTGGTTACTTGAGCAATTTGGTCGTGCATTTCCGGAGTAGCAAGGAGCTCTGCGATTTCAGCTTCGCTTGCTTCATCGGAAACGATTACGCCTTTCATCATACCATTGTCGCGAATTTTACGAGTGATGGCACGAGTATCAATGCCTGCCAATGTAGGAACGTCTTTGTGGGCTGCTATTTGTTGCAAACTTATGTTGTAACTCTGCGACGCCGCTCCCCACTCAGCTACCAAACGGTCTGCGGTTGTACCATTCTTCAAACTTTTCTGGCGGTCCGTCATAACCATAGACTTCCCTGTAGATTGTAATAAGCTGTTCTCTAGCTGCGTCGGGGTCAATATTGTGCTGTCCCCCAACTTTGTTATCTGATGCTCCATTGTTATAATTTCCTTCTAAAATTTTCTGAAAATTGCTTTTTTTAAAAATCCAATCAAAACTACACTTCCATTCAGACCCTTCCTTTCGTCCTGTTAAGAAGTCTGATTTGGAAACCAAATTCAAAGCTTCCACTATTTTTTCTTTTCCATGCTCCTTAGCTCTTGCATCAACGGCTACTCGCCTTTGTCCGTCTATTTTTTGAATTCTA
>CALCUU010000266.1 GCA_937906915.1 uncultured Phascolarctobacterium sp.
GTGGCCGTACCGTAGGCGCTGGCGTTGTTTCCGAAGTAGAAGAAGCTTAATTTTAAGCTAAAAGTTTTATCCCAAATCATTAGTCAAGACCGGTCCTGAGACCGGTCTTGCTTGTTGTTTAAAAATATGGAAATAATTAGTATTTTTGTTGACATAAGAAGTTAACTGTGATACTCTATATTAGCGACAATTTGTGATTGGTCTATTTTATAAGCGTAAGCGAGGTGTAACGAGATGCGTACTTTGATTACTTTGGCATGCACTGAATGCAAACAAAGAAACTATCAAACCAACAAAAACAAAAAGAACGATCCCGATCGTATCGAAATCAATAAATACTGCAAATTCTGCAAAAAACACACTCCGCATAAAGAAACCAAATAATTTAACTGTAGTGTGACTGATTAGGTAGTAGAAGCAAGGATGTGAAGAAATGGCCGTTCCGGAAAATACTGGAGCTGAACAAAGCGGTAACAGTGTTATTCGCTTTCTGAATGAAACAAAAAGCGAATTAAAAAAGGTAACCTGGCCTACCAAGCAAGAGCTCATTGCTCATACCGTGGTGGTACTTATTGCAGTAGTATTCAGTTCTGCACTGATTTGGATTATTGATTTCATTATTAGTGCATTGTTCCGTTTGATATTGCAATAATTTGTGGTGAGTATGTAAGGAGGGAAGGGGAAGCGGTTGCTTTCCAATTATAATGGAAGAAAAGCAAGAAAAACGTTGGTATGTAATCCATACCTATTCTGGCTATGAAAATAAAGTAAGCGCAAACCTGGAACGTAAGGTTCATTCCTTGGGTATGGAAAATGAAATTTTCCGTATTGTAATACCTATGGAAAATGAGGTTGAAATTAAGGATGGCAAAAAGCGTAGCGTGCAACGCAAAGTTTTCCCGGGCTATGTACTGGTGGAAATGATTGTAAATGACCGCAGCTGGTATGCTGTTCGTAATACTCCCGGTGTTACCGGCTTTGTTGGTTCCGGAAGTAAACCGATTCCTTTGACAGATGATGAAGTGCGTCAAATCATGCGCTCCATGGGTGTTGAAGAGAGTCGTCCTAAAATTGATTTTCAATTGCATCAGCTGGTTCGTCTCAAAGCAGGTCCCTTTGCTGATTGTCTCGGCAAGGTATCCGAAATTAACGAGGAACGCGGTAAACTGAAAGTACTCGTTGATATGTTTGGTCGCGAAACTCCTGTTGAAATTGATTTTACACAAGTTGAAGAAGCTGAATAAGAAGGAGGTGTAATGAATGCCGAAAAAAGTCGTTAAGATGGTAAAATTGCAAGTACCGGCTGGTAAAGCTACTCCGGCTCCTCCTGTAGGTCCTGCACTCGGTCAAGCTGGTGTTAACATCATGGGCTTCGTTAAAGAATTTAACGAACGTACTGCTAAACAAGCAGGTTTGATTATCCCTGTAGAAATCACCGTATTCGAAGACCGTTCCTTTACTTTCATTTGCAAAACCCCGCCTGCTGCTGTTCTCTTGAAAAAAGCTGCTGGTCTGGAAAAAGCATCTGGTGTACCTAACAGACAAAAAGTTGCTAAACTCGGTCGCGACAAAGTTCGTGAAATCGCAGAAAGCAAAATGACTGACCTGAACGCTGCAAGTGTAGAAGCTGCTATGAGAATGGTAGAAGGTACTGCACGTAGCATGGGTATCGTTATCGAAGACTAATTTACAATTAGCGTTTAATTTTGTGGGAGGCCAAAAACCGTTTGTACCACTAGGAGGAAATCACAATAATGGGTAAAAAATACGTAGAAGCTTTGAAACTTATCGAAGCTAACAAACTCTATGCTCCGAAAGAAGCAGTAGAATTGGTTAAAAAAACCGCAACCGCTAAATTTGACAGCACTGTAGAAGTTGCTTTCCGTTTGGGCGTTAACCCCAAATATCCTGACCAACAAGTTCGTGGCGCTATGGTACTGCCTCATGGCACTGGTAAAACCAAAACCGTTATGGTTTTCGCTAAAGGCCCCAAAGTTGCTGAAGCTGAAGCTGCAGGCGCAGATTTCGTTGGCGGTGAAGAATACGTAGCTAAAATTCAAGGTGGCTGGATGGACTTTGACGTTTGCATCGCTACTCCCGACATGATGGGTTTAGTTGGCCGTCTTGGTAAAATCCTCGGTCCCCGCGGCTTGATGCCGAACCCGAAGGTTGGCACCGTTACCATGGACGTAACCCGTGCTGTTACCGAATCCAAAGCTGGCAAAATCGAATATCGTACCGATAAAGCTGGCAACGTACAAGCTCCGATTGGTAAAGTTTCCTTTACTGACGAGCAACTTTTGGAAAACTACATTGCATTGGCTGAAACCTTGGTTAAAGTTAAACCGTCCGGTGCTAAAGGTCAATACATGAAAACCATCACCATGTCCACCACCATGGGCCCTGGCGTTCCGGTTGACGTATTGAAAGCAACCAGCGACAAATAATTATCGCAATTCGTAGTTTCTAAATTTTACTAAATCAGAAGATTATCGGGCCATAGACAGCAGGTGCCCCAAAGCGTAAGTATAGTTGTAGTACGCCTGCCGAGGCTGGAGCGTGAAGATATAGACCTTCCGACCTCCGGCTACGGCCGAGAGGTCTTTTTGATTTAATAAAGAACATCAAAAAAAGGAGGTGCAATTTAATGGCAGTTATTAGACCTGAAAAAGTAGCTAAAATTGCAGAATTGAAAGAACTTCTTACTTCTTCCAAATGCACTGTTTTGGTTGACTTCTGTGGTTTGACTGTTGCTCAGGACACCGAACTCCGCCGCAAAATGCGCGAAGCTGGCGTACACTACAATGTAGTTAAAAACACTCTGCTCCGCATTGCAGCTCAAGAAGCTGGCATTGAAGGTTTGGAACCGGTTCTGGAACACAACACCGCTATCGCTGTTTCTCCGGAAGATCCTGTTGCAGTTGCAAAAGTTGTTTGCGATTTCGCAAAAACCAATGACAAACTGAAAGTTAAAGTTGGTATTCTCGATGGCAAAGTTATCAGCGCTGAAGAAGTTAAAGCTGTTGCTTCCTTGCCGCCGAAAGAAGTTCTTATTGCAAAAGTGCTTGGCAGCATGAATGCTCCCATCACCGGTTTTGTCAATGTACTTCAAGGTACCATCCGCAACGTTGTATATGCGCTGGACGCAGTACGCAAAGCAAAAGAATCCGCATAATTTGTGGAATGAAGCTGCATAAGGCAGCCTAAATAAAAATAAAATTTTAAATAACTTACTTATTGGAGGTAAATATAATGAATAAAGAACAAATCATCGAAGCTATTGAATCTATGACCGTACTCGAACTCTCTGAACTCGTAAAAGCATTGGAAGAAAAATTCGGCGTATCCGCTGCTGCTCCGGTAGCTGTTGCTGCTGCTCCGGTAGCTGAAGCTGCTGCTGCTGCTGAACAAACCGAATTCGACGTAATCCTCGCTTCCGCTGGCTCTTCCAAAATCAACGTTATCAAAGTTGTTCGCGAAGTAACCGGCTTGGGCTTGAAAGAAGCTAAAGAACTCGTTGATGGCGCTCCGAAAGCTATCAAAGAAAAAGTTTCCAAAGCTGACGCTGACGCTCTGAAAGAAAAACTCGAAGCTGCTGGCGCAACCATCGAAGTTAAATAATTTCTCGCTACGGTAGTAGCGTAATAGCTTGAGGTTATTCTGAAAGCTGACCCCGATGCACTTAGTGTGTCGGGGTTTTATTTTTCTGAAAAATTTTCTTGACACATATCTATTGGTATGCTAAAATACTATACTACATCAACAAATTTTATTTAAAGGTGTTTTTTGACAACAAATACGTTGGGTCAGTGGTTGAACGGCGTATCTTGCTTATAATGAAGGTGAAGCACACTCATCGAAGACAACAGACAAGGTCCTTGTGGTAAGAACCTTGTTTTTTTTGCCTGCGATTTGCTGTGCTGGTTTTTGCGTGCCTGTAGAAAAATGAAGGGGTGAGTAATTACATGTTTAAACCGGTTCCCGTAGGTGATAGGATTCGGTACAGCTATGCTCGTATCAATGAAGTTTGGCCCATGCCTCATTTGATTGATATTCAAAAAAGCTCTTATGATTGGTTTATTAAGGAAGGTTTGTGTGAAATTTTCCACGACATTTCTCCTATTAAAGACTTTACTGGTAATCTGGAGCTTTCTTTTGAAAACTTCGAGCTTGGCAAACCTAAATATGATGTTGAGGAATGCAAGGAAAGAGATGAATCTTACTCTGCTCCTATGAATGTTAAAGTACGCTTGGTATATAAAGATACTGGTGAAATCAAAGAATCTTCCGTATTTATGGGCGATTTCCCCTTGATGACCGAAACCGGTACTTTCGTAATCAATGGTGCTGAACGTGTTATCGTTAGCCAATTGGTTCGTTCCCCCGGCGTATACTATGCTGTGAATATGGATCCCAGCGGCAAAAAAATCTTCGGTACTACCGTAATTCCTAACCGTGGTGCATGGATTGAGTATGAAACTGACATTAACGATGTTATTTATGCTCGTGTAGACCGTACCAGAAAATTGCCTGCAACTGTTTTGTTGCGTGCTTTGGGTCTGTCTTCTAATGAAGAAATTATCAACGTATTTGGTGAGCATCCCTTTGTGTTGGCTACTTTAGAAAAAGATACTACCAACAATAGAGATGAAGCGCTCATCGAAATTTATAAGAAGCTGCGTCCCGGCGAACCTCCTACTTTGGAAAACGCTACCCAGCTGATTGAATCTACTTTCTTCGACAACAAACGCTACGATTTGGCTGGCGTTGGTCGTTATAAACTGAATATTAAATTAGGCTGGCGTAACCGCCTGCAAGGCAACGTAATTGCTGAACCTTTGGTTGATATGGAAACCGGTGAAATTATTCTTCCGGCTGGCACCAAAATGACCGAAGAAAACTTGGACAAAGTTGAAGCAAGTGGCGTATATGCAGAACAAGGCTTGCGTAAGCTCAAAATTAAATTCAAAGACCAAGACATGGACGTGCTGTTCACCACCGGTATTGATGAAAAAATCCGCACCGTTACCGTTGAAGACGTGCTGGCTTCCTTCAACTACCTGTTGAACTTGATGGACGGTCATGGCACTGGCGACGACATCGACCATTTGGGTAACCGTCGTGTTCGTTGCGTTGGCGAATTGCTCCAAAACCAATTCCGCATTGGTCTTGCTCGTATGGAAAGAGTAGTTAAGGAACGTATGACCATTCAAGATACTGAGGTTATTACTCCGCAAGCTCTCATCAACATTCGTCCTGTTGTTGCTGCTATTAAAGAATTCTTCGGCAGCAGCCAATTGTCCCAATTCATGGACCAAAACAACCCGCTGGCAGAACTGACCCATAAACGTCGTCTGTCCGCATTGGGCCCTGGTGGTTTGAGCCGTGAACGCGCTGGCTATGAAGTTCGCGACGTACACAACTCTCACTATGGTCGTATGTGTCCTATCGAAACTCCTGAAGGTCCGAACATCGGCTTGATTGGTTCTTTGTCCACCTTTGCTGTTATCAACAAATATGGCTTTATGGAAACTCCGTACCGCCGTGTTGACAAAGAAAACAAACGTGTAACCGACGAAGTTCGTTACATGACTGCTGATGTTGAAGATAGATATATCATTGCGCAAGCGAACGAACCGTTGGATGAAAACGGCTACTTCTTGGGCGACCGTGTTACCGCACGTGCGAAAGACGACGTACTTTCCATTTCTCCCAGCCAAGTAGACTACATGGACGTTTCTCCGAAACAAGTAGTTTCCATCGCAACCGCACTTATTCCGTTCCTTGAAAACGATGACGCGAACCGTGCATTGATGGGCGCTAACATGCAACGTCAAGCAGTTCCTCTGCTGTGCACCCAAGCTCCTGTTATCGGTACCGGTATGGAATACAAGGTAGCAGTTGACTCCGGCGTTTGCGTATTGGCAAAACGCGCTGGTGTTGTTGAACGTGTAGTAGGCAACGAAATCCGTGTTCGTGCAGAAAACGGCGAAGTTGATACCTATCCGCTGCTGAAATTCAAACGTTCCAACCAAGGCACCTGCGTAAACCAACGCCCCATCGTTAATAAAGGCGATAAAGTTGTAGAAAAACAAGTATTGGCTGACGGTCCTGCAACTGACCACGGCGAATTGGCTCTTGGTCACAACGTAATCGTTGCTTACATGCCTTGGGAAGGCTACAACTACGAAGACGCTATTCTCTTAAATGAAGATTTGATCAAAGCTGACGTATTTACTTCTATTCATATTGAAGAATACGACTGCGATGCTCGCGATACCAAACTGGGTAAAGAAGAAATCACCCGCGAAATTCCCAACGTTTCTGAAGAAGCTTTGAAAGATTTGGACGAACGTGGCATTATCCGCATCGGTGCTGAAGTACGCCCTGGCGACATTCTGGTTGGTAAAGTTACTCCGAAAGGTGAAACTGAACTTACCGCTGAAGAACGCCTGCTCCGTGCAATCTTCGGTGAAAAAGCTCGTGAAGTTCGCGACAGCTCCTTGCGTGTTCCCCACGGTGAAGCTGGTAAAATCGTTAGCGTTAAAGTGTTCAGCCGCGAAAACGGCGACGAACTGCCCCCTGGCGTAAACGAACAAGTACGTGTTCATATCGCTCAAAAACGTAAGATTTCTGAAGGCGATAAGATGGCAGGTCGTCACGGTAACAAAGGCGTTGTTTCCCGCATCATGGCACGCGAAGATATGCCCTTCCTGCCCAGCGGTGAACCTGTACATATCGTACTCAATCCTTTGGGCGTACCTTCTCGTATGAACATCGGTCAAATTTTGGAAAACCATCTGGGTTGGGCAGCTCGCAGCCTCGGTATGCAAATTGCCAACGATGCAGAAGGTTTGGTAGAAAAATTGGCTAACTATGGCTATGACGTTGAAAAGAACGGCATGCCTGAAACTGTTGAAATTGATAAATTTGGTGACCAAAGCGTTCGTGCAGTACAAATTTCCGTACCCGTATTTGACGGCGCACATGAACAAGATATTTCCGAAGCTTTGGAATTGGCAGGCATTGACCAAACTGCTAAAACCACTCTGTATGACGGTCGTACCGGCGAACCCTTTGACAACAAAGTTACCGTTGGCTTGACCTACATGCTGAAACTTCACCATTTGGTTGACGACAAAATCCATGCCCGCAGCACTGGCCCGTACTCCCTCGTTACCCAACAACCCTTGGGTGGTAAGGCACAATTCGGTGGCCAACGCTTTGGTGAAATGGAAGTTTGGGCGCTGGAAGCTTACGGCGCTGCATATACCCTCCAAGAAATTCTCACCGTTAAGTCTGACGACGTTGTAGGTCGTGTAAAAACCTATGAAGCAATCGTTAAAGGTGAAAATGTTCCTGATCCGGGTATCCCTGAATCCTTCAAAGTACTTGTTAAAGAATTGCAATCCATTGGTTTGGATATCAAAGTTCTTAACGAAGACGAAGAAGAAATCTCCCTGCGCGACAGCGATGAAGATATCGTAGAAACCGCGCGTGAAGTAGATATGGACATCGAAGGCAGAGTAGTTGAGCCTACTACTGACGAAGTAGTTGTAGATGATTATGCTGATAACGATGTAATTGAGGACGATGGCGACTTGATTGCTGATTTGGGCAATTTGAGCGTAAGAGACAATCTGTCCGATGATTATGACATGTAATAGAAGGGAGCGAGCGATTCTTGTTAGATGTAAATAATTTTGAGTCTATGCGTATTGGTCTGGCATCTCCTGACCAAATCAGAGCTTGGTCCTACGGTGAAGTTAAAAAACCTGAAACCATTAACTACAGAACCTTGAAACCGGAACGTGACGGTTTGTTCTGCGAAAGAATCTTTGGCCCCACCAAAGACTGGGAATGTCATTGCGGTAAATATAAACGCATTCGTTATAAAGGTATTGTCTGCGACAAATGCGGCGTTGAAGTAACCCGTAGCAAAGTTCGTCGTGATCGTATGGGTCATATCGAATTGGCAGCACCTGTTTCCCACATTTGGTATTTCAAAGGTATTCCCAGCCGTATGGGTTTGATTCTTGACGTATCTCCCCGTAGCTTGGAAAAAGTATTGTATTTTGCTAACTACATTGTTTTGGATCCGGGCGAAACTCCGCTGGCTAAAAAACAATTGCTCAGCGAAAGCGAATATGTAGAAGCTCGTGATAAATATGGCGACACCTTCAAAGTTGGCATGGGTGCTTCCGCAGTTAAACAATTGCTGGAAGAAATCGACCTGCAAGCTTTGACTGCTGAACTGCGCGCTGAAATGAAAGAAGTAAGCGGTCAACGTAAAGTTCGTGCGGTACGTCGCTTGGAAGTTTGCGAAGCTTTCCTGAAATCCGGTAACCGTCCTGAATGGATGATTCTGGATGTAGTTCCGGTAATTCCTCCTGAACTGCGCCCCATGGTACAACTTGACGGTGGTCGTTTTGCAACCTCCGACCTCAACGATTTGTATCGTCGTGTTATTAACCGTAATAACCGTCTGAAACGTTTGTTAGAGCTCCACGCTCCTGACATCATCGTGCGTAACGAAAAACGTATGCTCCAAGAAGCTGTTGACGCTTTGATTGACAACGGTCGTCGTGGTCGTCCTGTAACCGGTCCTGGCAACCGTCCCTTGAAATCTTTGTCCGATATGCTCAAAGGTAAGCAAGGTCGTTTCCGTCAAAACCTTTTGGGTAAACGCGTTGACTACTCCGGTCGTTCTGTAATCGTAGTAGGTCCTGAGCTGAAAATGCATCAATGCGGTTTGCCGAAAGAAATGGCAATCGAATTATTCAAACCGTTTGTTATTAATAAATTAATAGAAAGAGGATACGTTCAAAATATTAAATCTGCGAAGAAGAAAATTGAACGTTCGGATCCT